>NZ_LNII01000160.1:0-148647 GCF_001463365.1 Enterobacter sp. 50793107
TCACTATCCTGTCTTTTTTGATAGGAGCATTGTGTCTATTCGGCCTTATCCATCATTTCGGTGTGGATAAGTTGACTGCGCCTTCCCCAATCATTGCGGTTTTAGTCCTTCCTTTAGCTTACTGCTTGCAAGCGATTTATAAATTAAGCGATTTGAAAGAAAGCCAGCAATTAAATGGCGATGAAGCTAGGCGGCTTTTTTATATAGTTGATTTGAAACGTGGTAGGTTATTTACTTGTATAGTCTTTTATTTTCTTTCGGCTATCTTTGTTGGCATATCTATGATGATTGGCGACGGTGGGCAATTATTTAAAAAAATAACTCTAATAATATCAGGTGGGCTGCTTGGGGTTACAGTTTTTACAATCTTTATCATTTATTCATTGATGAACGAAGTTACAAATTTCAAAGCTAAATTGGTTCGTCGTGAACAGGATGAGAAACACCGCAAAATGTAACTTACAAAAGATTTGTAAATTATTTGTACTCATGTTTACCCGTGATTACCCCTGTCTCTGATGGGGGTTTTCTTTATATTTTTCATGTATATCTTGAAGAGTGGCACTCAGACGTGAGCCGCCACTGGCCGTTAAGTCAAGCTGTAGCGAGTACAGCCTGCGAGAGGCAGAAAAAGATTTAACGGCCTCCCCTCCAAGCGCTGGTTTCACGTCTCAACGTTAATTGTTACGGAAACCACTCCATGAAGAAACTACTCGAATTACGCCAGCAGAAAGCCGCACTCAAAACACAGATGCGTTCCATGCTGGACAAAGCCGACACCGAAAAGCGCAGCCTGAACGAAGAAGAGGGCAAAAAGTTCGACGAACTCCGCGCACAGGCTGATGCGCTTGAAGTTGAAATCACCCGCCTTGAAGCCGTCGCCGACGATCAGCGCAATCTGCCTGGTACTTCCGTCGAAGGTGAGCCAGTAAGCAACAACGAGCTGCGCCACTATATCATGACAGGTGATACCCGCTCTCTCTCCACGCTGGTGCAGGCTGACGGCGGCTATACCGTTATCCCTGAGCTGGACAAAGAGATTATGCGCCAGTTGCAGGATGATAGCGTGATGCGCTCCATCGCAACGGTGAAGACGACCAAAACCAACGAATACCAGAAGCTGGTATCTGTGGGCGGCACTACCGTTAATCGTGGTACCGAAGGTGAGGCACGTACCGAAACCAGTACGCCGAAGATGGAGCGCGTTGATATCAAACTCAACCCGATCTACGCCTACCCGAAAACCACTCAGGAGATTCTCGACTTCTCCGAGGTGGATATTTTGGGCTGGCTGTCTTCTGAAATTGCCGACACCTTCACCGCGACCGAAGAAAGCGACTTTGTGAACGGCGACGGTGATAAAAAATCCAAAGGCTTCCTGTCTTACCCTCGCGCGGCCACTGCCGACAAAACCCGTCCGTTCGGTACGCTGGAGAAGATGGAAGCGGCTGACGTTTCCTCTGATGGCCTGATCGACCTGCTGTATAAGCTGAAAGCCAAATACCGCAAAAACGCCGTATGGGTGATGAACTCCAACACCGCAGCCAAACTGCAAAAGCTGAAAAACGGCAACGGGGATTACATCTGGCGCGATCGTCTGGTTGCCGGTTCTCCCGATACGCTGCTGGGCCGTCCTGTTCAGTATCTGGAAACCATGCCGGATGCGGAGGCAGGTAAAGCATTCCTCGCGGTAGGCGACTTCAAGCGCGGCTATTTCATCGTGGATCACACCACTGGCGTGCGTACCCGCCCTGACAACATCACCGAACCGGGTTTCTACAAGGTGCATACCGATAAATACCTGGGCGGCGGCGTGGTGGACTCCAACGCCATCAAGGTGCTTGAGCTTTCCGGCTCCGGTTCCTGATTTGACGTTTAAGGGGCTACGGCCCCTTTTTGCCCTCTGTGGAGTCCAGTAATGAAAACAATCGATTTTGAAATCCGTACCTCCGAAGTGAGCGCCAGCAACAAAAAGCTGGTGGGCTATGCCGTGCGCTGGAACAGTCTCTCTGAAATTATCTGGGACGAGTTCCGCGAGCAGTTTGCGCCGGGAGCGTTTAAAGACAGCCTGGCATCCGGTAGCGATGTGCGTGCGCTGTACGAGCATAACTATACCCAGCTGCTGGGGCGCACTAAATCCGGCACGCTGGTGCTGTCCGAAGACGATACCGGGCTGCGCTTCGAGCTGACCCCGCCGAATACCCAGCTTGGCAACGATGTGCTGGAGCTGGTGGAGCGCGGGGATATCTCCGGCATGAGCTTTGGTTTCCGGGCGCTGAAAGAGGCGTGGGATATTGCTCAGTCTCCATACCTGCGCACTGTTACCGCAGCCGAACTGCGGGAGATTACCGTTACCTCAATGCCTGCTTATCCTGAGTCTGGCGTGGAAATCGCGCACCGTTCGCTTTTCTCCCAACATCCTGAACTGCGCCGCGCTGGCGATAACCGTCGCCGCTGGGCTGAATTAGCGGGGCTCTGATATGTGGAATATCTGGCCGTTTGGCCGTAAGTCTGAACCCTCTGAGCAGCGCAGCATGACCATTGATGAATTTCTGGCGATGGCAGGGATTCCAAATACCGGATCAGGCGAGTATGTGTCTGCGGGTACTGCGGAATCTCTGCCGGCGGTCATGAACGCCGTATCAGTTATCAGTGAGGCGGTGGCAACAATGCCCTGCTACCTCTACCGCGTGCGTAATGATAACGGGCGTGAGGCGCGAGAATGGCTGAGCAATCATCCGGTGGATTTTCTGCTGAACGAGCAGCCTAACGACTGCCAGACACCTTATCAGTTTAAACGCACGATGATGCGCCATTGTCTGCTGAATGGTAACGCCTATGCGGTGATCCAGTGGGGCCACGACGGCCAGCCGCAATCCCTGCACCCGTATGTGCCGGGAGCGGTTGTTCCTGAGCGTATCGGCCAGCATAAATACAAATACACCATTACTGAACCATTTACCGGGGCTGTGCGCACCTACTTGCAAGAAGAGATCCTGCACCTGCGTTACTCGACCGATGATGGTTTTCTGGGGCGCTCGCCGATCACCACCTGCCGTGAGGCGCTGGGGTTAGGTCTGGCCCAACAGCGCCACGGTGCCAGCATTATGAAAGATGGCATGATGGCGGCTGGCGTGGTCACTACTGCTGAGTGGCTCGACAGCGTGAAGGGCAAACAGGCTCTGGACGCACTGGAGCGCTACAAAGGTGCCAGAAACGCCGGGAAAACGCCGATCCTTGAAGGTGGCATGGACTACAAGCAGCTTGGCATGAGTAATCAGGATGCCGAATGGCTGGCCTCCCGTCGCTTCACCATTGAAGACATTGCCCGCATGTTCAACGTGTCGCCCATCTTCTTGCAGGAATATAGCAATAGCACCTACAGCAACTTTAGCGAAGCGAGCCGCGCATTTCTCACCATGACCATGCGCCCGTGGCTGGCGAACTTCGAGCAACAAATCAAATCTGCGCTGCTGGTGGCCTCTCCGGTTCCGGGAACCCGCTATCAGGTGGAGTTTGACTCTGCTGACCTTCTCCGCGCTACGCCAACCGAACGTTACGCCACTTATGAGCGAGGCATTAAGAACGGGATCATGAACCCGAACGAAGCCCGTGAGCGTGAGGGGATGCCGCCGCGTGAAGGTGGTGACGAATTCAGCCAGGCATGGAAGCAGGAAGTGAAGATCAGCAAAGACGGCAAGGAAGGTGACGCATGAGAGCCGGGGGGCTGAGAAGCCGCGTCACTATTCGGGTATTCACTACCCACAGGGAGCCGTCCGGTCAGGTTGTTCAGGTCTGGGAAGACGGGGAAACCATATGGGCTGAGGTTAAGGGGATCAGTGGCCGAGAGTTAATGGCGTCAGGTGCCGAGGTTGCCGAAGCGACGATCCGCGTTTGGGTGCGTTTCCGCCGTGATATTACCGCAGCCAACCGTCTGAAAGTGCTTACTGGCCCGTTTGCTGGCAGCACTCTCAATATTATCGGGCCTCCTATTCCTGATTCGGAAGGTACCCGGCTGGAAATTCTCTGCAAGACAGGAACGGAAAAATGACAGCAGAAATCACCCTGGATGAAGCAAAGCTGCATTGCCGTATTGATGATGATTACGAAGATACGTTGATACAGGCGTACATCGATGCGGCGCTGGAGGTTTGCCAGAAGCATATCGGCAAGCGGTTTGATAACGGGCTGGAGTTTACGCCAGCTATCAAGATTGGCTGTCTGATGTACGTCTCTCAGCTGTACGAGTACCGCACGACAATTGGCGACACTGACACCAAAGAGATACCGATGGCTGTCTCTGCGTTGTGGTCTGTCTACCGTGATGTGGGGGTGTACTGATGCCGTGGCAACCACTACGCCGATGTAATGAGCCGGGATGTAATAAGCGGGTGAAATCCGGCAAGTGTGATGAGCATAAGCGGGATGCCCGCCGACAAAGCGACAGCCGAAGAGGTACACGAACAGAGCGCGGTTACTCCAACCGTTGGGGCGAATACCGTCGTCATTTTCTGAAAGCTAATCCGCTGTGTGTCCATTGTCTTAAGGCTGACGTCTATACATCGGCAACTATCGTCGATCACATCATCCCTATCGAGGGTGAGGCCGATGTGCTGTTCTGGCCCGCCAGTAATCACCAGTCGTTATGCGCTGCCTGTCATGGACGGAAGACAACCACAACAGACCCGGTGACGAAGCAGCAGCGTAAAGCCGGTAAGTTCCGCGAGCAGGAAGAAGCAGCGCGTCATCGCACCGACTGGATCTATGAGGCAAACAATGACTGAGCAGGAACAGCAGCGGCTGATTAGTGGGCTGATAAAGCAGCGTGAGTCATGGCAACCAGCCAGACAGAGAGCGCACACGAAGCCCGTAGTAAAGCGCATGAGCCAGCGTGACCGTGAGCTTATGGAATGCTTCCGCAATCACTGACAGGGCGCATGGACGGGGTGGGGGAGGTTTTCAGGACAAACCCCTCTCAGCGAGGAACCACCCGCCCCCTCAAATTTTTACGCACGGTGATTTTTTTGAAAATAAAACAGACAGGAAAACAGTAAGTTATGGCAAGACCACCCAAACCGCCCGCCTATCTTGATGAAATCGCGGCGCAGCAGTGGAAAGCGAAGGCGAAGCAGCTGGCGGAGCGTGGTGATCTGACGCCTGCCGACTGGAACAACCTTGAGCTGTACTGCGTCAATTACTCGATGTACCGCAAAGCCGTGGAAGACCTTGCCACGCGGGGATTCAGCATAGTGAACAGCCAGGGCGGTGAGAGCCGGAATCCGGCACTGAGCGCAAAAGCGGATGCCGAAAAAATTCTTATAAAAATGTCGTCGCTGCTGGGCTTTGATCCGGTAAGCCGCCGCCGCAATCCGGTAGAAACGGAAGAGGAGGACGAGCTTGACCGTCTGGAATGATTACGCAAACGCCATTAAATCGGGTGAAATTCCGGCATGTAAGCGCGTAAAACAGGCCGTCGAGAGGTACTTTTCAGACCTGAATGACCCCCGTTATGAGTTCGATACGGCGACCGTGGAGCGGTTTATTGCCTTCTCCCGGCTCTGTCCACACGTCAAAGGCCCGCTGCGGGGCCAGCCTATCGAGCTTGAGCCCTGGCAGCAGTTCGCCTTTGCTAACCTGCTGGGCTTTAAGGTCAGGGAGTCAGGCCGCCGGAAGTACAGCAGTGCCTTTATTGAAGTGCCACGCAAGAATGCAAAATCCACCGTGGCCGCCATGCTGGCTAACTGGTTTCTGGTAATGGAGAAGGGCCAGCAGGATATCTACACGGCGGCGGTAAGCCGGGATCAGGCCCGAATCGTGTTCGACGATGCCCGCCAGATGTGCCTGCTGTCAAAACCGCTGAAAAAGCGCGTCAATATCCAGGCGCATAAGGTCATTTTCCCGAAGAGCAACAGCCTGTTAAAGCCGCTGGCGGCGAAAGCGGCCACCATTGAGGGGACTAACCCCAGCCTGGCAATTGTCGATGAATACCACCTTCACCCGGATAACGGCGTTTATTCCGCGCTTGAGCTGGGTATGGGCGCACGTCCTGAGGCGATTTTGTTCGCCATCACGACCGCCGGGAGTAACGTTGTCTCCGCCTGTAAACAGCATTACGACTACTGCTGCCAGATTCTTGCCGGGGAAGAGAGCAACGATTCGCTGTTTGTCCTGATCTACGAGCTGGACGACGAAAGCGAGGTTGAGCAGCCTGAGATGTGGATCAAGGCCAACCCTAACCTGCATGTGTCCGTTGACGCGGCGAAACTGGAATCCACAATCCAGAAAGCGCGGGGCATACCGTCGCAATGGGTGGAAATGCTGACCAAACGTTTCAATATCTGGTGTCAGGGCTCCACGCCGTGGATGGGCGCCGGTGCATGGGATGCCTGTGCGCTCGACTATAACGAAGACGATCTGGCCGGAATGGAGTGCTACGCCGGGTTTGACCTGTCCTCTACCAGCGACATCACCAGCGTGAGTTACGCTTTCCCGTTCGACAGGGAGATCCGCCTGCTGACCCGTCATTATCTGCCGGAAGCCCAGCTACTTAACGTCGCCAACAAAAACCGCGCCATCTACCGCCAGTGGGTAAAAGCGGGATGGATACGCACCACGCCCGGCGACTGCATCGACTATGACCGCATCCGTGACGATATTCTGCGCGACGCTGAAATCTTCAATATCAGGCTGGTGGGTTTCGATACGTGGAACGCCACGCACCTGCGCACCCAGCTACAGGGGGCGGGGCTTGATGTGGAGCCGTTCCCGCAAACCTATCTCAAATTCAGTCCGGTGGCGAAATCATTTGAGGTATTCGTTAACCGTAAGGTGGTGCGTCATCGTGGCGATCCGGTTCTGGCCTGGGCAATTGGAAACGTGGTGATGGAGTCCGACGCTAACGCCAACATTAAGCCCAACAAAAAGAAATCCTCTAACAAGATAGACCCTGCGGTATCTGCGCTGATGGCGTTCGGCACCTTCCAGGCTGAGCATGAGGATTTTGCTTTCGATATGAGCGACAGCCACAAACAACGGCTGGCGACATTTAACGGTATCTGACTGGAGTAAAACTATGAATACAGCAAACCATGAAACCATGAGCACGATCCTTCTGAGCGGCTCGCTGGCTAAACTTTTTGGCCGTACTCACCAGCGGCTTATTGGCCCGACACGTGAGGCGTTTACTGCGTTATCCGCCACCATTCCCGGCTTTCAGAAATTCATGAATACCAGCAAAGCCCGAGGGCTAACGTTCGCTGTATTCGTGGACAAAAAGAACGTTACTCAGGATGATCTCGATTTTCCGAACGGCAACAGGACTATTCGAATTGTTCCCGTCATAATCGGGAGCAAAAAAGCTGGCGTACTGCAAACAATTCTCGGCGCTGCGCTAATTGCAGTGGGGGCTGTGCTGAGTTTTACACCCTGGGCAGCAGCTTCACCATTTTTCTATAAATTTGGCGCAGCGATGGCCTTGGGCGGTGTTGTTCAGATGCTATCACCTCAACCTACGGGTTTAGCCAGCAAACAAAGTGCCGATAATAAAGCCTCGTATGCGTTTGGTGGCGTTACTAATACTGCCGCGCAGGGCTATCCGGTACCATTGCTTTACGGTAAGCGCCGTATCGGCGGTGCAATCATATCGGCGGGTATCTATGTGGAGGATCAGCTTTGACAAATCAGGTGCAACTCTGGCCGGAAGGTGAGGTATTTACCCGAGAGGTATTGATACCGACGAAATACGAGCCATTACCAGTGGAGGTAACTTACACCGTTCCTCCTTTCGAGATCGTTGTGGAAACGTGGCAGAACAGAGACCCAGCTAAGGCTTACGCTCTGTTTAGACAGTTCATTGTTGACTGGGATCAGCAGGACAAACTCACCGACGATATTCTGATGTGCTTTCTGGCAGGCTACCCGGGAACCGATGAGGCTATTTTTGCCGTATGGTATGAGCATATGAAAGAAGTGCTGACGGTAAATGCGCAGCTCTTCGCAGGTTACAGCCAGTCAATTAACTGAGGGTTTGTATGCTGGATCGGACAGTATTAGAGAAAGCAATAATGGTAGCGGCTGAGTTGCAGGGTCATGAACTCAACGGGCGAGATCGTCTTATGGTGCGTAATCGCGTTGCCACTTGCTTGGCTGCGAAAGAACGCCTCCGGCAAAGGATGGATGCCGAACCGTATCAATGGAGAAAGCCGGAAAGGCCAAGGTGATGAACCCAACCAATCAAAGCACTGGACTATGTTCTGGTGCTTTTTTATTTGTGCGAGCCAACGTGTATAAACATATGTATAAACACAAATAAAAAAGGCGCTTCCCCATGCCGAAGAGCGCCTTTTTAAACAAGCATTTAACTGATTAGTATCAGTTCATGCCGTATTTTTTCAGTTTCTTACGCAGAGTACCACGGTTGATACCCATCATCAGCGCAGCGCGGGTTTGGTTACCGCGGGTGTATTGCATCACCATGTCCAACAGTGGCTGTTCAACTTCAGCCAGTACCAGCTCATACAGGTCATTAACATCCTGACCATTCAGTTGAGCAAAATAGTTCTTCAGTGCCTGTTTAACCGAGTCACGCAGGGGTTTTTGAGTTACCTGATCCTGAGAGTTAACGGTAGAAACGGTCAGTACGTCAGAATTTACGCGTTGTTCGAACATAGTTCTGTCAGCTCTTTATTTCATTACGCAAGATTTTCGAAGTATGCCTCCAACGCCTCCAGCTGTTCGCTGGCATCCTCTATGGCGTTGAATGTGCGCCGAAACTGGTCATTTGGAGCGTGCTCCTGGAGATACCAGGAGACGTGTTTACGCGCAATTCGGTACCCTTTTGCCTGGCCGTAGTGGTCATGCAGTTCCCGAACATGCGAACAAAGCAAGCGCTTAACCTCTGCCAGAGGCAGCGGGGCAAGCAGCTCCCCAGTGTCCAGATAATGCTGGATTTCCCGAAAGATCCAGGGTCTTCCCTGAGCTGCACGTCCTATCATCAGAGCATCAGCTCCCGTATAGTCGAGCACAGCTCTGGCTTTAAGCGGGTCAGTAATGTCGCCATTCGCGATAATCGGAATGGAAACTTTCTGCTTAACTGCCCGAATGCTGTCGTATTCAGCTTCACCGTTGAACAAACAGGCGCGAGTGCGTCCATGAATGGTCAGGGCCTGAATGCCACAGTCTTCGGCCAGTTGGGCAATCTCTACACAGTTACGGTGTTCCGGCGACCAACCCGTGCGAATCTTCAACGTAACAGGAACGTCCACTGCGCTGACAACCGCCGTCAGGATTGACTTCACCTGGTCGGGGTATTGCAGAAGGGCTGAACCTGCAAGCTTGCGATTCACTTTTTTGGCCGGGCAACCCATGTTGATATCAATAATCTGGGCGCCACTTTCCACGTTAATCCGCGCGGCATCTGCCATCTCTTCAGGCACACTTCCGGCGATTTGCACGGTGCGAATACCTGGTTCATCAATGTGCACCATCCGAAGGCGGGATTTATCGCTTTCCCAGACCTGCGGGTTAGACGACATCATCTCGGAAACGGTTAAACCGGCTCCCATCTCATAACACAGCGTCCTGAACGGCCGGTCGGTAATACCTGCCATTGGGGCTGCGATCAGGCGATTTCTGAGCTGGTGGTGTCCGATGCGCATGAGTTATGAAATGACCATACTGTGACTGCAAGGCGGCGTATATTACGCATTTTTTGCACGAGATGAAAGGCCAAACTTTGAACAATCCACTGTTGTAGATCATGGAATCGCCACCCAGTCACAATGATGAAAATTATTTTTTATTTAAATCATTGTGTTATGTATTAACGGCGATTTTATGACCGCTTACAATTTCCCGTAACTTCTCATCATTTCTCAAAAAATGAATCCGTTGAGCGGGATATTCTGCTGTTTTTAGCAGCAGATTCTCCCGCTTCTATGCGATCTGCGTCGCATTTTAGAACATCATCTCAGTACGAAAAATGTTCTTATTTTTTACGGCCCGTGATGCGGCACCACTCTTCTTTTTCCACCACCGGATCGAGGGTGAAGAGATCGGCGTAGGCTTCGCAAACGCTGTCAGCCTGGCTCGCCAGGATCCCGGAAAGCCCCAGCAGACCGCCCTCAACGGGCAGCACGCTGATTAACGGTGCAAGCTCGCGTAATGGGCCCGCCAGGATGTTAGCGACCACCACATCGGCTTTCATGGCCTCTGGCTGCGCGTCCGGCAGATACAGCTCAAGGCGATCGGAAACGCCGTTACGCTCGGCGTTATCACGACTGGCCTGAATGGCCTGCGGATCGATATCGATCCCGATGGCTTTTGCGGCGCCCAGCTTCAGTGCGGCAATGGCGAGGATCCCGGATCCACAGCCGAAGTCGATCACGGTTTTCCCTTCCAGATCCAGGCCATCCAGCCACTGCAGGCACAGTGAGGTGGTCGGGTGGGTGCCGGTACCGAATGCCAGACCCGGGTCGAGCATCACGTTGACCGCGTTTTCATCGGGAACCTCACGCCAGCTTGGGCAGATCCACAGACGCTTGCCAAACTGCATGGGGTGGAAGTTATCCATCCACTCGCGTTCCCAGTCTTTGTCTTCCAGTTGTTCGATTTTGTGCGCAAAACCCACGCCCAGCAGAGGATGATGTTCCAGAATCGCGACCACTTCTTTCATGTCGGTTTCGGCATCAAACAGGCCAATCACGTCGGTATCGCCCCACAGGCGCGTTTCGCCCGGCAGCGGCTCAAAGACCGGCGTGTCATGCGTGTCCTGGAAGGTGATAGAGACCGAGCCGGCCTCCACCAGCGCATCGCTCAGCTCTTCGGCGTGAGCGCCGGTTGTGTTCAGTTTTAGTTGGATCCACGGCATGGCAAAACTCTTTATTTATCAGTAGACATCATAGCGGGTTGTGGGACGGGTTGACCGAAACGGTTCCCCACCACAAACGCCAGTAAACTTAACAGTAACGAAGGCACAATTGGATGGAAGCCCAGGTACTGGATCTTAAAGGTGGCGAGCACGGCGTACACGACACCGCCAACAATCATGCCGCTTAGCGCGCCCGCAGCATTCGCGCGTTCCCAGTACAGGCCAAGCACCAGCGGCCACAGGAAAACAGCTTCAAGGCCGCCAAACGCAAGCAGGTTCAGCCAGATGATCATCTCCGGTGGACGCCAGGCGGCCAGCAGCAGCAGTGCCCCTAATACCAGCGTAATCACCGCAGACATCCGTTTTAAGCGTCGTTCGTTTTTCAACTGCTCGGGACGCAAATTTAGATAGAGATCTTTGATAATCGTAGCGGAACTTTGCAGCAACTGAGCGTTGATCGTCGACATAATGGCGGCCATCGGTGCGGCAAGGAAAATCCCGGCAGCAAAGGGGGGCAGGACTTTAACCATCAGGGTAGGGATCACCAGGTCGGGCACGGTAAGATCTGGGATCACCGCACGACCTAATGCACCCGCCAGATGCATTCCCAGCATCAGTATCGCCACCACAATGGTCCCGATAATAATGCCGCGATGGACCGCTTTACTGTCCTTATAGGAGATACACCGTACAGCGGTATGCGGCAGTCCAATGACGCCGAAGCAGACCAGCACCCAGAAGGAGGTCATAAAGGTGGGTGAAAGAATGTCATCTGCGCCCTCTGGAGTGACCAGTTTCGGGTCAATCGCTTCCAGGGTTTCAACAGCATGGCTCAGGCCGCCTGCCGCATGGACAATCCCCACCAGCAGCACAATGGTTCCGATGAGCATCACCATGCCCTGCAGGGTGTCGTTCAGTACGCTGGCGCGGAATCCACCAAACGCCGTATAAAGCGCGATACTGATCCCAAAGATAAGCAGGCCAGTCTCGTAAGGGATCCCTGCTGCGGTTTCAAGCAGACGTGCACCGCCAATAAACTGCACCGTCATCGCACCCACAAAGGCGACCAGCAGGCTTAGACTTGCCAGCCATACCAGTAAACGGCTGCGGTAGCGGGCAAACAGCATGTCGTTCAGCGTCACGGCATTATAGCGACGCGCCAGAATAGCGAACTTCTTGCCGAGTATACCCAGCGAAAGCCAGATAGCCGGGAGCTGTATCATCGCCAGCAGCACCCAGCCTAACCCATATTTATAGGCTGCCCCGGGACCGCCAATAAATGAGCTGGCGCTGATATAGGTGGCGGTGAGCGTCATCGCTAACACAATGCCGCCCATTGAACGGCTGCCGAGGAAATATTCGTTCAGGAAGGTGCCGGTTGCCCTTTTGCGCATGGCATACACGGACACGCCAAACACGACCAACAAATACGCGATAAGCGGCAGAATGACTTCAAGCTGCATCGTCGTCCTCCAGCGGGATATCGCGATAAATGAATTTCACCATTGCCCAGCACAGCAGGATAAAAATCAGCGGTACCAGCAGACAGGCCATTTCAAACCAGTGAGGCAGGCCGGTGATGCCAATTGCAGAATCAGGTAAGTAAGCGGTTACCAACCATGCGGCAAGATAGAGAAGGGTCAGCCACAGCGCCCAGCGCGCTTCTTTATGGGCCTGAACAAAACGTTTGTCCATTTTTTGTCCCTTGTGGATGAAGAAAGCGGGGATTGTACATGATGGGCCTTGACGATCCCCAGAAATAAAAAAGGCCGGTTAAACCGGCCTTTTAGCATAGATGCTTTCTTACTTCTCGTTGAGACCGAGTTTTTTCTCCAGATAGTGGATGTTCGTCCCACCATTCTGGAAGTGCTCGTCGCTCATGATGCGCATCTGCAGATCAACGTTGGTTTTGATACCGTCGATGATCAGCTCCTGCAGGGCGTTCTTCATGCGGGCAATCGCCACGTCACGGTTTTCGCCGTAGCAGATAAGCTTACCGATCATTGAGTCATAGTACGGCGGTACGGTGTAACCGGCGTAAATATGAGACTCCCAACGCACGCCAAAGCCACCCGGCGCGTGGAAACGCGTGATTTTACCCGGGCTTGGCAGGAAGGTGTTCGGGTCTTCGGCGTTGATACGGCACTCGACCGCATGGCCTTTGACCACTACTTCTTCCTGTTTGATGGACAGAGGCTGGCCGGCAGCGATACGCAGCTGCTCTTTGATCAGGTCAACGCCGGTGATCATTTCGGTAACCGGGTGTTCAACCTGAATACGGGTGTTCATCTCAATGAAGTAGAACTCACCGTTTTCGAACAGGAATTCGAAGGTACCCGCCCCGCGATAGCCGATGTCGACACACGCTTTGGCACAACGCTCGCCGATGTAGCGACGCAGTTCCGGGGTAATGCCCGGTGCTGGTGCTTCTTCGACCACTTTCTGGTGACGACGCTGCATGGAGCAGTCACGTTCTGCCAGATAAATAGCGTTACCCTGACCGTCAGCCAGCACCTGAATTTCGATGTGGCGTGGGTTTTCCAGGTATTTTTCCATATACACCATGTCATTGCTGAAAGCTGCTTTCGCTTCCGCTTTGGTCATGGAGATGGACTGTGCCAGTTCAGCGTCGCTGCGCACTACGCGCATACCGCGACCGCCGCCGCCGCCGGACGCTTTGATGATCACCGGGTAGCCAATGCGTTTAGCATGTGCACGGTTTGCATCCATGTCGTCAGTCAGCGGGCCGTCAGAACCTGGAACGGTTGGAACACCGGCTTTTTTCATCGCGGTGATTGCAGACACTTTGTCACCCATCAGGCGGATGGTGTCAGCTTTCGGGCCGATGAAGATAAAGCCAGAGCGTTCAACCTGCTCAGCAAAGTTGGCGTTCTCGGAGAGGAAGCCATAACCCGGGTGAATTGCCACCGCGCCAGTGATTTCAGCGGCGCTGATGATTGCCGGGATGTTCAGATAGCTTTTTACGGACGGAGCCGGGCCGATACAGACCGTCTCATCCGCCAGCAATACGTGTTTTAAATCGCGGTCCGCGCTTGAGTGCACAGCGACAGTCTTGATGCCCAGTTCTTTACAGGCACGAAGAATACGCAGTGCGATCTCGCCGCGGTTGGCGATAACAATTTTATCCAGCATGTTCGCCTCGTTACTCGATGACGACCAGCGGCTCGTCAAATTCTACCGGCTGACCACTTTCGACCAGAATCGCCTTCACAGTACCTGATTTGTCTGCTTCGATCTGGTTCATCATTTTCATGGCTTCAACGATACACAGGGTATCGCCTACGTTGACTTTCTGACCCACTTCGATGAACGCCTTCGCGTCCGGGCTCGGGGTGCGGTAGAAAGTACCAACCATTGGGGAACGTACGATGTGACCACTGATTTCTGCTGCAGCGGCAGGTGCGGCTTCAGTTGCGGCTGGTGCAACGGCTGCAGAGAGCGCAGGCTGCTGCACTGGCGCAGCATAAGCTTGCTGCATTACCGGGAAGCTAGCGGCTGGGGCTGCACGGCTGATGCGTACAGACTCTTCGCCTTCAGAAATTTCCAGTTCGGAGATGCCTGATTCTTCAACCAGCTCGATCAGTTTTTTAATCTTACGAATATCCATGAGTGGGTTCCGTACTCTTGTTTAGTGTGATTGTGACAGGCGTTTTACCGCTGTCTGTAAAGCGTATGAATAACCGTCTGCGCCCAGTCCGCAGATAACGCCAGCGGCGATATCCGACAGATACGAATGGTGGCGGAACGGCTCTCGGGCGTGCACGTTGCTGAGGTGGATCTCGATAAACGGGATACTCACCGCCAACAGTGCGTCGCGGATAGCAACACTGGTGTGCGTAAACGCGGCCGGATTGATCAGGATATAGTCCACAGTGTCTTTAGCCTGATGAATACGGTCGATGAGTGCGTACTCCGCGTTTGACTGAAAATGATCCAAATCCACATTCAGTGACGTTGCTTCCGTGCCCAAACGGTTAACAATTTCACTTAATGTCAGCGTGCCATACTTCTCTGGCTCACGGGTGCCGAGCATGTTCAGGTTCGGTCCGTTTAAAACTAAGATTCGGAATTTTTCTGCCATTGTGTCGCTATCTCCTGCGAATCTCGGGTAAAAACCAAAATATACCTTTGAAACGCGAAAGTCACCTGATGACTTTCCTAAAATGCATTCAGGAAAACCAAAGTCGCACATTATAACGATTTCGTAGCATTTGGCAGCTAAATACTGGTCTTATCAGGGAAGATTATCAACCGCTATCCGAAAAAGAATGGCGGTTGATAAGTAATCTGCGGGAAAACGCACAGTTTCGCGAACTATCGCAACCACTGGCGGAACTTCTTGTAACGCCATGCTAAAAGCGCCAAAGCCAGCAGCGCGTAGAGGATGGGCTGAGGCGAGAGGATCTTCACGGACCACAGATAATGGATGGGTGCGAGGATCGCGACAAGATAGACGAAGTTGTGCAGCAACTGCCAGCGCTTACCCAGTTTTCGCTGCGCATATTGCGTGGATGTCAGCGCTAATGCCAGTAACACCAGCCAACTGACAATGCCCAGCGTCAGATAAGGACGCGTGACCAGTTCGCGGCCCAGCAGTGCCAGATTGTTAATCCCCAGTTCCAGCAGCGCGTAGCTGGTCAGGTGCAACGTGGCCCAGGCAAAACACCATAGCCCTAAAAGCCGACGTGTGCGTATCAATAATGGCTGTTTAGCGTAGCGCGCCAGCGGCGAAACCAGCAAGGTCGCCAGTAAAAATTTCAGAGCCATCCGACCGGTAAAGTGCTGGATATCTTTAGCCGGATCGGCACTGAAAAGCCCCTGGCTGGCGGCCCAGAACAACCAGATAAACGGGAGCAACCCGGCTAAATGCAGCAGCACTTTCAGCCAGGTTACCTGTTTTGCCGTTAAACGCACTCAGAAGTTCTCCCGTAAATTGAGGCCACGGTAGAGCGACGCCACTTCATCCGCATAGCCGTTAAAGAGCAGCGTGGGCTGACGCTTCACATCCAGCGCACCGCCAGAACCGATAAACCGTTCCGTCGCCTGCGACCAGCGTGGGTGATCGACATGCGGGTTCACATTGGCGAAGAAACCGTACTCGTCCGGCGCGGCGAGATTCCATGTTGTGGGCGGACGCTCGCGGGTGAGCTTAATACTGACGATCGATTTAATGCCCTTGAAGCCATATTTCCACGGTACCGTTAGCCGGATGGGGGCGCCGTTCTGCGGCGGGAGCGCTTTACCGTAAACGCCGACGGTCAGAAGGGTAAGAGGATGCATGGCTTCGTCAAGGCGTAATCCTTCTACATAAGGATATGCAAGCCCACCGCCGATGAACCGGTCCTTCTGGCCTGGCATCTCGTCCGGGGCGTAACGCGTCTGGAATGCGACATATTTCGCATTGCTGGTGGGTTCAACCATTGCCAGCAGCTTATGCAGCGGAAAACCTACCCACGGTACCACCATCGACCAGGCTTCCACGCAGCGCATACGATAGATGCGTTCCTCTAACGGGAAACGGGTGGTGAGATCGTGGTGATCCAGCGTTAAGGGTTTTGCCACTTCGCCGTCAATTTTCAACGTCCACGGATCGGTTTTCATGCTGCCTGCATTGGCCGCAGGATCGGCTTTATCAAGCCCAAATTCGTAGAAGTTGTTATAACCGGTGACTTTATCTTCTGGCGTGAGCGTCAGTTTGTTTTGCCACTCGGCAGGTTTCGTAAAGGTGAGCGGGGCACCGGAAGGGGCTTTTGGCCGATCGTTGCCTTTAAACCAGTCGAGCAAATCAGCGTGAGCCGCAGGTGTGAGCGTCAACGCGGTGGCACTGATGCCAAGCATTTTCAGGATCTGGCGGCGCTGTAACATAAAGACAGATTCGGACGTTACGTCGGCTTCCGTCAGTTTTCGGGTTTTCATGGCATCCTCCGTCATGCGTTTTTCTAAGCATGACGGAGGAGAAGGATTAGCGCGAATATGTCACGAAAATTTGAAGATTAGGCAATTTTTACCAGCGCGCGGCCATGGAACTGATTATCCATGATCTTACCGGCATATTCCGGCGCCTGGCTGAGGGCGATTTCGGTTGCACTCTGCGTGAAGAAGGACTCAGGCAGGTCGCGTACCAGACGCTCCCAGGCTTCTGCACGACGGGCCGCCGGAGTCATGACGGAATCCACACCCTGCAGGCGCACGTTACGCAGGATAAAGGGCATAACGGTGGTTGGCAGCGCAAAACCGCCCGCCAGACCGCAGGCCGCCACGCAGCCACCGTAGTTCATCTGCGCCAGCACTTTTGCCAGCACGTTATTTCCGACGGTATCCACCGCTCCGGCCCAGAGCTGTTTTTCCAGCGGACGGGTTTCGGCAAATTCGTCGCGGCCAAGAATGCGGCTGGCACCAAGCTGACGCAGGTAGTCATGGGTGCTTTCACGGCCTGAGACCGCGACGACCTGATACCCCAGTTTGTGCAGTAAAGCCACCGCCGTGCTGCCAACGCCACCGCTGGCCCCGGTCACGACTATCTCGCCTGACTCAGGGCGGATACCGGCATCTTCAAGTGCCATGACGCACAGCATGGCGGTAAAGCCTGCGGTGCCGATAATCATCGCTTTGCGGCCATCCAGTCCTGCAGGCATGGGCACCAGCCACTCGCCTTTCACCCGCGCCTGCGTTGCCAGCCCGCCCCAGTGATTTTCGCCGACGCCCCAACCGGTGAGCAGCACCTGCTGGCCGGCATGAAACCGCGGATCTTCGCTGGAATGAACGTGGCCTGCAAAATCAATCCCCGGCACCATCGGGAAATTTCGGATGATTTTACCTTTGCCGGTGATGGCCAGGGCATCCTTGTAATTCAGACTGGACCAGTCGATGTCGACGGTGACGTCGCCTTCGGGCAGACGGCTCTCATCAAGGGCTTGCACCGAGGCAACGGTATTGCCGTCCTGCTGTTCTAAGATCAAAGCCTGCATACAGGATCCTCACTATTCTGATGATTGGAAAATGCGTTCTGAAGACTATACTCGCTCAATGAAACGCTATGCCGATTTAACGCAATAAATTGCCAGATACACCAGGTTTGGTAGTATGGCGCATTTGAAATGCAAGTTAGCGCTTACTCGCTACCCATCAACCCACGGAGTAATCTCAAGGATGCGATTAACGACGAAGTTCTCAGCTTTTATCACGTTGCTGACGGGGTTAACCATTTTTGTCACGCTCCTTGGCTGCTCCCTGAGCTTTTATAACGCCATTCAGGACAAGCTGGTCAACCGGGTTGAGTCTGTTGCGTCAGTTATTGATACGCGTCTGATTACCACTCCGCTACCGGAACTCTCCCGCGAGCTGGATGAATTGATGGTACCGGTTGATATTGTGCAGGTCGACATCACGCAGGGAAAGCATCCGGTATTAAGCCATCAGCGTCAGGGGAGCTATCGGCCTGCGGGCGTCGTGAGCCAGTATCGGGAAGTGAATGTCCATTCCCTTAAAAATCCGGGGATGACGATACGCCTGGTCTACCTCGATCCCATGGCCAGCTATTTCCGCTCGATGATGACCACCGCGCCACTCACCGTTGCCGTCGCCTTTATTGTCCTGCTGATTTTTCTTGCGGTTCGCTGGCTACGCCGTCAGCTCTCCGGTCAGGAGCTGCTGGAAAACCGCTCCGTGCGAATACTCAACGGGGAGCGCGGCCCACAGGTGCGGGGGTCGGTCTATGAGTGGCCGTCCAGCACCAGCAGCGCGCTGGATACGCTGCTTTCAGAAATTCAATTCGCCAGCGATCAGCGCAGCCGCATGGATACGCTGATCCGTTCCTATGCCGCGCAGGATAACAAAACCGGTCTGAATAACCGCCTGTTCTTTGATAATCAACTGGCCACGCTGCTGGACGACCCGGAAAAGGTGGGAACGCACGGGGTCGTCATGATGGTTCGTCTGCCGGATTTCGATCTCCTGCGCGATACCTGGGGACGCCGCGTGGCGGAAGAGAACCTCTTTACGCTCATCAATTTGCTGTCGACTTTTATTATGCGCTATCCCGGCGCGCTGCTGGCGCGCTATCACCGCAGCGACTTTGCGGTGTTGTTACCCCATCGCACACTTAAGGAGTCGGAGAGCATCGCCAGCCAGTTGCTGAAGGCGGTGGATGCGCTGCCGCAGAGCAAAATGCTTGACCGGGATGATATGGTGCATATGGGGATCTGCGCCTGGCGCGGCGGGCAGTCAACTGAACAGGTGATGGAGCATGCGGAAGCGGCAACCCGAAACGCGGTGCTGCAAGGGGCGAACGGTTGGGCGGTATATGACGATTCCCTGCCCGAGAAAGGGCGTGGCAATGTGCGCTGGCGTACCCTGATTGAACAAATGTTGAGCCGCGGTGGCCCCCGCCTTTATCAAAAACCAGCGGTGATGAAAAACGGCCATGTTCACCACCGTGAATTAATGTGTCGCATTTTCGACGGCACGGAAGAGGTTATTTCGGCGGAATATCTGCCGATGGTCCTGCAATTTGGACTCTCCGAAGAGTATGACCGTCAGCAAATTAGCCGACTGATTCCGTTTTTATCTTTTTGGCCTGAAGAAAGTCTGGCATTACAGGTGACCGTCGAGTCGTTAATTCGCCCGCGTTTTCAACGCTGGCTGCGCGATACATTAATGCAATGCGAAAAATCGCAACGCAAACACATTATTTTTGAACTTGCAGAGGCGGATGTTGGTCAACACATCAGCCGGTTACGTCCGGTGGTACGTTTGATCAATGCGCTGGGTGCGCGTGTGGCGGTGACACAGGCGGGCCTGACGCTGGTCAGTACCAGCTGGATCAAGGAGCTGGATGTGGAATTATTAAAGCTACATCCGGGGCTGGTCAGGAATATTGAAAAGCGCACGGAAAACCAGCTGCTGGTGCAGAGTCTGGTGGAAGCGTGTAAGGGAACGCGAACACAAGTATTTGCCACGGGCGTGCGCTCCAGAGGCGAATGGCAGATGTTGACAGAGCGTGGTGTGATGGGCGGTCAGGGGGATTTTTTTGCCGCCTCTCAGCCGCTTGACACCAATGTGAAAAAATATTTGCAAAGATACTCTGTTTGACCTGCCGTTTACGCTGTTTTCACGTAGAATATCGCGCCTGTAGCTTTGAGTATGACGAGCAAAAAGCCAGTGAACGACCTTTAGCGGGTTACAAATGAAAGTGAGGAACGCTACTGTGTACTCAGCCCTGAGGGAGTCAGGGGATGAATTTGTAACAGAAGGAAACGTACTGCACAAATTTTCACCGCAGCAGGTGATTTTTGCGCCTTGTCGCTGCTGCGTGTGGTTGGTAAAGTAAGCGGATTTTGTTTTCCGCCCCAGCTTTCAGGATTATCCCTTAGTATGTTGAAAAAATTTCGTGGCATGTTTTCCAATGACCTGTCCATTGACCTGGGTACCGCGAATACCCTTATTTATGTAAAAGGACAAGGCATCGTATTGAATGAGCCTTCTGTTGTGGCCATTCGTCAGGATCGTGCCGGCTCGCCGAAAAGCGTAGCCGCAGTGGGTCATGACGCGAAGCAGATGCTGGGTCGTACCCCAGGTAACATCGCCGCGATCCGCCCAATGAAAGACGGCGTTATCGCTGACTTCTTCGTGACTGAAAAAATGCTTCAGCACTTCATCAAGCAGGTTCACAGCAACAGCTTCATGCGTCCAAGCCCACGTGTGCTGGTTTGTGTGCCGGTCGGTGCGACCCAGGTAGAACGTCGCGCAATTCGCGAATCTGCTCAGGGTGCAGGCGCGCGTGAAGTGTTCCTGATTGAAGAGCCAATGGCTGCGGCTATCGGTGCAGGCCTGCCTGTTTCTGAAGCTACCGGTTCGATGGTGGTTGATATCGGTGGTGGTACCACTGAAGTGGCCGTTATTTCCCTGAACGGCGTGGTTTACTCCTCTTCTGTGCGTATCGGTGGTGACCGTTTCGACGAAGCGATCATTAACTACGTGCGCCGTAACTATGGCTCCCTGATCGGTGAAGCGACCGCTGAGCGCATCAAGCACGAGATCGGTTCTGCTTATCCGGGTGATGAAGTTCGCGAAATCGAAGTGCGCGGCCGTAACCTGGCGGAAGGTGTGCCACGCGGCTTTACCCTGAACTCCAACGAAATTCTGGAAGCGCTGCAAGAGCCGCTGACCGGTATCGTGAGCGCGGTGATGGTTGCGCTGGAACAGTGCCCGCCTGAACTGGCGTCCGATATCTCTGAGCGCGGTATGGTTCTGACCGGTGGTGGTGCGCTGCTGCGTAACCTCGACCGCCTGTTAATGGAAGAGACAGGTATTCCTGTCGTAGTTGCAGAAGATCCACTGACTTGCGTCGCCCGTGGTGGTGGCAAGGCGCTGGAAATGATCGACATGCACGGCGGCGACTTGTTCAGCGAAGAGTAGTCATGGTGAAAGGGTAGCGAATCGCTACCCTTTCTCTCTGACACGAGAATACGCATAGCCTATGAAGCCAATTTTTAGCCGTGGCCCCTCGCTACAGTTTCGCCTGATCCTGGCGGTTCTGGTTGCGCTTGGTGTCATTATTGCCGATAGCCGCCTCGGTACGTTCAGCCAGATCAGAACGTACATGGATACCGCCGTCAGTCCTTTCTACTTTATATCCAATGGTCCCCGTGAACTGCTCGACTCCGTTTCTCAAACGCTGTCCTCACGTGACCAACTCGAACTTGAAAACCGGGCATTGCGCCAGGAACTGCTGCTGAAAAACAGCGAACTGCTAATGTTAGGGCAATATAAGCAGGAAAATGCGCGTCTGCGTGAGCTGCTTGGATCGCCGCTGCGTCAGGATGAGCAGAAGATGGTGACGCAGGTGATCTCCACCGTAAACGATCCTTACAGCGATCAGGTGGTGATCGACAAAGGTAGCGTGAATGGTGTGTATGAAGGTCAGCCTGTTATCAGTGATAAAGGTGTGGTGGGCCAGGTGGTCGCCGTCGCCAAACTGACCAGCCGTGTACTGCTGATCTGCGATGCCACCCATGCGCTGCCTATTCAGGTTCTGCGTAACGATATTCGCGTCATTGCGGCGGGTAACGGCTGCACGGACGATCTGCAGCTGGAGCACCTGCCAGCCAACACGGATATCCGTGTGGGCGACGTGCTGGTCACCTCCGGTCTGGGTGGACGTTTCCCTGAAGGGTATCCGGTTGCGGTTGTCTCTTCTGTGAAGCTTGATACGCAGCGTGCCTACACCGTGATTCAGGCGCGTCCAACGGCGGGTTTACAGCGTCTTCGCTACCTGCTGCTGCTGTGGGGAGCCGATCGTAACGGTGCCAACCCAATGACGCCTGAAGAGGTGCATCGCGTTGCCAATGAGCGCCTGATGCAGATGATGCCGCAGGTTCTTCCTGCTCCGGATGCGATGGGACCACCTGCGCCAGTACCCGCGCCGGCCACCGGGATAACGGATGCGCCGCCACCGCCTAAACTCTCATCCGGAGGGCAGTAGTGGCCAGTTATCGTAGCCAGGGACGCTGGGTTATCTGGCTCTCGTTTCTCATCGCGCTGTTGCTGCAGATAATGCCCTGGCCGGACGACATTCTTGTTTACCGGCCAAACTGGGTATTGCTCATTTTGCTCTACTGGATCCTTGCCCTGCCGCACCGCGTAAATGTTGGCACAGGCTTTGTAATGGGTGCCATACTGGATCTCATTAGTGGCTCAACGCTGGGTGTTCGTGCGTTATCCATGAGCATCATTGCATATCTCGTTGCACTCAAATTCCAGCTCTTTCGTAACCTCGCGCTCTGGCAACAGGCGCTGGTCGTGATGTTGTTGTCGCTTGCCGCGGATATCGTTGTTTTCTGGGCAGAGTTTTTAGTGATCAACGTCTCTTTCCGACCCGAAGTATTCTGGAGTAGTGTAGTCAACGGTGTGCTCTGGCCGTGGCTGTTCCTGCTGATGCGTAAGGTTCGCCAGCAGTTTGCTGTGCAGTAAAAGGTTTCTATGACGTCTATCTATCTTGCCTCCGGTTCTCCACGTCGTCAGGAGTTGCTCACGCAGTTGGGCATCGCTTTTGAACGTATCGTTACCGGCATCGAAGAAAAACGTGCTGAGGGCGAAAGTGCTCAGCAGTATGTTTCTCGCCTGGCGCGTGAGAAAGCGCAGGCTGGCGTTGCGTGCGTGCCACGCGACCTGCCGGTGCTGGGGGCGGATACCATCGTTATCCTTAACGGTGAAGTGCTTGAGAAACCGCGAGACGCTGAGCATGCAGCACATATGCTGCACAAAATGTCCGGGCAAACGCATCAGGTGATGACCGCGGTGGCGCTGGCGGACAGCAAGCACGTGCTGGATTGTCTGGTGGTGACGGACGTGACCTTCAGAGTACTGACCAACGACGAGATCGCCGCGTATATTGCCAGCGGTGAACCGATGGATAAAGCAGGTGCATACGGTATTCAAGGGCTGGGTGGCTGTTTTGTCAGGAAGATAAATGGCAGCTATCACGCCGTAGTCGGCTTACCGCTGGTGGAAACGTATGAGTTGCTGAGCAATTTTAACTCACTGCGTGAGGGAAGGGATAATTATGACGGCTGAATTGTTGGTAAACGTAACGCCATCGGAAACCCGTGTGGCCTACATTGATGGTGGCATTCTTCAGGAAATTCATATTGAGCGTGAAGCGCGACGCGGAATAGTAGGCAATATCTACAAAGGTCGTGTCAGCCGCGTACTGCCGGGTATGCAGGCGGCTTTTGTAGATATTGGACTGGATAAGGCGGCATTTTTACATGCCTCCGACATCATGCCGCATACCGAGTGTGTCGCAGGCGAAGAGCAAAAGCAGTTTGCCGTACGCGACATTTCAGAGCTGGTGCGTCAGGGGCAGGATCTGATGGTGCAGGTGGTGAAAGACCCCCTTGGCACCAAAGGCGCCCGTCTGACAACCGACATCACGTTACCTTCCCGTTATTTGGTCTTTATGCCCGGCGCGTCGCACGTGGGGGTTTCCCAGCGTATTGAAAGTGAAAGCGAGCGCGAGCGCCTTAAGAAAGTGGTCAGCGCCTACTGCGACGAACAGGGCGGGTTTATCATCCGTACCGCCGCCGAAGGGGTTAGCGAAGAGGATCTGGCATCCGATGCGGCTTACCTGAAGCGCGTCTGGACCAAGGTGATGGAGCGTAAGAAACGCAACCAGACCCGCTATCAGCTGTACGGTGAGCTGGCGCTTGCCCAGCGCGTGCTGCGTGATTTTGCTGATGCTCAGCTCGACCGAATCCGCGTGGACTCGCGCCTCACCTACGAAGCGCTGCTCGAATTTACCGCTGAGTACATCCCGGAAATGCCTGGCCTGCTGGAACATTACACCGGGCGTCAGCCAATCTTCGATCTCTATGATGTCGAAAATGAGATCCAGCGTGCGCTGGAGCGCAAGGTTGAACTGAAGTCCGGCGGTTATCTGATCATCGATCAGACCGAAGCAATGACCACCGTGGACATCAACACCGGTGCGTTTGTCGGTCATCGCAACCTGGATGACACTATCTTCAATACCAACATTGAAGCGACACAGGCCATTGCGCGCCAGCTTCGTCTGCGCAACCTGGGTGGCATTATCATCATCGACTTTATCGATATGAACAATGAAGACCATCGCCGTCGTGTGCTGCACTCGCTTGAGCAGGCGCTGAGTAAAGATCGCGTGAAAACCAGCATTAACGGCTTCTCACAGCTGGGGCTGGTGGAAATGACGCGTAAACGGACCCGTGAAAGTGTGGAACATGTGCTGTGTAACGAGTGTCCAACCTGCCACGGACGCGGCACCGTAAAGACGGTGGAGACCGTCTGCTATGAGATCATGCGTGAAATTGTCCGCGTTCATCATGCCTACGACTCCGATCGTTTTCTGGTCTATGCTTCCCCTGCGGTGGCTGAAGCGCTGAAAGGTGAAGAGTCGCACGCGCTGGCGGAAGTGGAAATCTTTGTCGGCAAACAGGTAAAAGTACAAATTGAGCCGCTCTATAACCAGGAGCAATTTGACGTCGTCATGATGTAAGACGCAGTTCGCTGCGTGAAAAAGCTGACAAGGAGAGATGCGTGAGGCGATTGCCGGGGATTTTACTGCTTACAGGGGCAACGCTTGTCGTGATTGTCGCGCTGCTCGTGAGTGGGCTGCGCCTCGTTTTACCGCATCTGGACAGCTGGCGTCCGCAGGTGCTGGCGAAGATCGAATCCGCCACCGGTGTGCCGGTTGACGTAAGCCAGGTCAGCGCCAGTTGGCAAAACTTTGGCCCGACGCTGGATGCCCGGGACATCAGTGCCAGCCTGAAAGATGGCGGCTATCTGAAAATCAAACGCGTGACCCTGGCACTGGATGTCTGGCAAAGCCTGCTGCACATGCGCTGGCAGTTCCGCGATCTCACCTTTTATCAGCTTCAGTTTTTGACCAACACGCCGCTCTCCGGCGGGGATAACACGCAGAGCCTTGAAGCCAACCGCCTGAGCGATCTCTTCCTGCGTCAGTTCGATCATTTCGATCTGCGCGACAGCGAAGTGAGCTTTATTACCCTTTCCGGCCAGCGCGCCGAACTGAAGATCCCGCAACTGACCTGGCTTAACGGCAAAGAGCGTCACCGTGCCGAGGGGCAGGTGAACCTCTCCAGCCTGAACGGCCAGCATGGGGTCATGCAGGTCCGTATGGATCTGCGTGATGACGACGGCTTGCTCAACAACGGCAAGGTGTGGCTGCAGGCTGACGACGTGGATGTGAAGCCGTGGCTCGGTGACTGGCTGCAGCAAAATATGCAGCTGGAAACGGCCCGTTTTAGCCTGGAAGGCTGGATGACCCTGACGAAAGGCGTGTTCGCCAGCGGCGATATCTGGCTGAAGCAGGGCGGTGCAAGCTGGCAAGGCGAAAGCAAGCAGCATCAACTCTCTGTAGATAACCTCACCGCACATGTGACGAAAGAGAAAGCGGGCTGGCAGTTTGCCATCCCGGATACGCGCATCACCATGGACGGCAAACCCTGGCCGCGCGGCGCGCTGACGCTGGCATGGATGCCTGAGCAGGATGTCGGCGGCACGAATAATAAGCGTAGCGATGAGCTGCGTATCCGCGCCACGCATCTCGATTTGGCGGCCATTGAAGGGCTGCGCTCCATGGCAGCGAAGCTCTCTCCGGATTTGGGTGACGTTTGGCTGGCAACGCAGCCAAGTGGGGAAATTGACGCCCTCGCGCTGGATATCCCGCTGCAGGCAACCGAGAAAACCCGCTTCCAGGCGACGTGGAAAGATCTGGCCTGGAAACAGTGGAAACTGCTGCCGGGGGCTGAGAACTTCAGTGGCAAGCTGGAGGGCAGCGTTGAGAACGGCAGGCTGACCATTGAGATGCATGACGCCAAAATGCCTTATGAAACGGTCTTCAGGGCACCGCTGGAAATTGAAAAAGGCAACGCGGTGCTTAACTGGCTGCGCAATGATAAAGGCTTCCAGCTTGATGGCCGCCATATCGATGTGAAAGCCAAAGCGGTTCATGCCCGCGGGGATTTCCGCTATTTAAAGCCTGAAGGTGAAGAGCCGTGGCTGGGTATTCTGGCGGGGATCAGCACCAGCGACGGTTCTCAGGCCTGGCGTTACTTCCCGGAAAACCTGATGGGTAAAGCGCTCGTGGACTACCTGAGCGGGGCGATCCAGGGCGGTCAGGCGGATAACGCCACCCTGGCCTATGGCGGTAATCCGCATCTTTTCCCATACAAACATAACGAAGGTCAGTTCCAGGTGCTGGTGCCGTTGCACAACGCTACCTTTGCGTTCCAGCCGGGCTGGCCTGCACTGAAAAACCTCGATATCGAGCTTAATTTTCTCAATGACGGGTTGTGGATGAAGTCAGACAGCGTCGCGCTGGGCGGCGTGACGGCCACCAACCTGACGGCAAATATCCCCGATTACTCAAAAGAGAAACTGCTGATTGATGCCGATATCAACGGGCCGGGCAAGGCGGTCGGTCCCTATTTTGAAGAGACGCCGCTGAAAGCCTCGCTGGCTGCCACACTTGAGCAACTCCAGCTTGATGGCGATGTGAATGCTCGCTTACATCTGGATATCCCGCTGGACGGCGAAATGACCACCGCCAAAGGTGATGTCCGCCTGAACAACAACAGCCTGTATATCAAACCGCTGGAAAGTACGCTGAAGAACCTCAGCGGGCAGTTCAGCTTTGTGAACGGCAACCTGAAGAGTGAGCCGCTCACAGCCAACTGGTTCAATCAGCCCGTCAACATCGACTTCTCGACCACCGAGGGGGAGAAGGCCTACCAGGTGGCTGTCAATCTGGACGGTAACTGGCAACCCTCGCGGATGGATGTACTGCCGAAACCCATTCAGGAGTCGGTTGATGGTGCAGCCGCCTGGAAGGGGAAGGTGGATATTGAACTGCCCTACCACGCCGGTACGAAGTATAAGGTCGATCTTACTGGCGATCTGAAAAATCTCAGCAGCCAGCTGCCTGCACCGCTGGATAAACAGGCCGGACAGGCGCTGCCCGTGAAGCTTAACGTCGTGGGCAACCTGAACAGCTTCGAACTGACCGGCAGCGCGGGTGGCACGAATCATTTCAACAGCCGCTGGCTGCTCAACCGTAAGCTGACGCTGGACAAAGCCATCTGGACGACGGACAGCCGAACCACGCCTCCGCTCCCGGATCACCAGGGCATTGAGCTGAATCTCCCGCCGATGGATGGCGCGCAGTGGCTGGCGCTGTTCCAGAAAGGCGTCGGGCAAAACGTGGATGAGGCGGCGCAGTTCCCGCAAACCGTCACCGTGCGCACACCGTCGCTCACGTTGGGTGGGCAACAGTGGAACAACCTGAGTATCGTCTCTCAGCCCACGGCTAACGGCTCGAAAGTAGAGGCTCAGGGCAGGGAGATCAACGCCACCCTGACCATGCGCGATAACGCCCCGTGGCAGGCGGCAATCCGCTATCTCTACTACAACCCGGCAACGGCGGGCGGGAAAGATCAATCGACTCCGGCATCGCCGTTGAGTAACACTTCCCGCGTGGACTTCAGCGGCTGGCCGGATCTGCAACTGCGCTGTGCTGAGTGCTGGCTGTGGGGACAAAAATATGGCCGCATTGACGGTGACTTCGCGATTCAGGGCAACACGCTGAGCCTCACCGGTGGGCTGGTGGATACCGGCTTTGGTCGTCTGACGGCCGCGGGCGAGTGGGTGAATAACCCAGGTGAACAGCGCACCTCGCTGAAAGGCGACATTAAGGGTAACAAACTGGATGCAGCAGCCAATTTCTTTGGTATCAGCACGCCGCTGCGCGGCTCGTCATTTGACGTCGATTACGATCTTCACTGGCGTGACGCGCCGTGGAAGCCGGATGAGGCCTCGCTTAACGGCATACTGAAAACCCGCTTCGGAAAAGGTGAAATTGCCGATGTGAGCACGGGACGCGCCGGGCAGATCCTGCGTCTCCTGAGCTTTGATGCACTGCTGCGTAAGCTGCGTTTTGATTTCAGCGATACCTTCAGTGAAGGGTTCTACTACGATTCCATCCGCAGTACGGCATGGATCAAGGACGGCGTTATGCATACGGACGACACGCTGGTGGACGGCCTGGAAGCGGATATCGCCATGAAGGGCTCGGTTAACCTTGTACGTCGCGAGCTTGATATGGAAGCCGTGGTGGCGCCAGAAATCTCCGCGAGCGTGGGGGTGGCAGCCGCCTTTGTGGTGAACCCGATTGTTGGTGCTGCGGTGTTTGCCGCCAGTAAAGTGCTGGGGCCGCTGTGGAGCAAAGTCTCTATTCTGCGCTACCGCATCACCGGTCCGGTGGATAAACCGCAGATTAATGAAGTGCTGCGCCAGCCGCGCAAAGATGCACAGCAATGATTTGACGTGGGCAGGTAATTGCCTCACTCTCAATAAATACGATCTTTATACCGCCACAGGCGGCAACGAACGAGTAGCAATACGATGAGTCTGAACCTGGTAAGTGAACATTTGCTCGCAGCGAACGGCCTGAGCCATCAGGACCTGTTCTCCATTCTTGGTCAACTGACCGAACGCCGTCTCGACTACGGCGATCTCTATTTCCAGTCGAGCTATCACGAATCCTGGGTTTTAGAAGACAGCATCATCAAAGATGGTTCTTACAACATTGACCAGGGCGTTGGCGTGCGCGCCATCAGCGGCGAGAAAACCGGTTTTGCCTATGCGGACCAGATAAGCCTGGCTGCGCTGGAGCAGAGCGCGCAGGCGGCGCGTACCATTGTGCGTGACGCTGGCGATGGCCGTGTTAAAACGCTGGGTGAGGTGCAGCATTCTGCGCTCTATACCAGCATCGACCCGCTGCAGAGCATGAGCCGTGAAGAGAAGCTGGATATCCTGCGCCGCGTGGACAAAGTGGCGCGTGCTGCTGATAAACGCGTACAGGAAGTGTCTGCCAGCCTGAGCGGTGTCTATGAACTGATTCTGGTCGCGGCGACGGACGGTACCCTGGCGGCGGATGTCCGTCCGCTGGTGCGTCTCTCCATCAGCGTGCAGGTGGAAGAGGACGGCAAGCGCGAGCGTGGCTCAAGCGGCGGCGGTGGTCGTTTTGGTTATGACTGGTTCCTGGGTGACGTCGACGGTGAAGCCCGTGCGGACGCGTGGGCAAAAGAAGCCGTGCGTATGGCGATGGTCAATCTTTCTGCCGTGGCGGCACCTGCGGGGACATTCCCGGTGGTACTGGGCGCTGGCTGGCCGGGCGTGCTGCTGCATGAAGCCGTGGGGCATGGTCTGGAAGGGGACTTTAACCGCCGCGGCACCTCCGTATTTAGCGGTCAGATAGGGCAGCTTGTCTCCTCTGAACTGTGCACGGTGGTGGATGACGGTACCATGGTTGATCGCCGTGGCTCTATCTCCATCGATGATGAAGGTACGCCGGGTCAGTACAACGTGCTGATCGAAAACGGTGTGCTGAAAGGCTATATGCAGGACAAACTGAACGCACGCCTGATGGGCGTGGCGCCAACGGGTAACGGCCGTCGTGAATCTTATGCGCATCTGCCGATGCCGCGTATGACTAACACCTACATGCTGCCAGGCCAGTCCACGCCGCATGAGATCATCGAGTCTGTTGATTACGGGATCTTCGCCCCAAACTTTGGCGGTGGTCAGGTGGACATCACCTCCGGTAAATTCGTCTTCTCTACGTCAGAAGCGTATCTGATCGAAAAAGGCAAAGTGACCAAAGCGGTGAAAGGCGCGACGCTGATTGGTTCCGGTATCGAAGCCATGCAGCAGATCTCCATGGTCGGTAACGATCTCAAGCTGGACAACGGCGTGGGCGTCTGCGGTAAAGAGGGCCAGAGCCTGCCAGTGGGCGTGGGCCAGCCGACACTGAAGGTCGATAACCTCACGGTGGGCGGCACGGCGTAATTTTCTCCCCTCACCCTAACCCTCTCCCCAACGGGGAGAGGGGAAATACCTACTCTTTCCTTCTTCCCCGCATGCCCTGAAACAGTTCCGCGACCTCCACAAAATACTCGGTCAGATAGTTAATACACACCTGCACCTTAAGCGGCAGTTTGTCTTTTTCGGTATACAGGGCATACACCGGACGCGGATCGGACTGGTAGCGAGGGAACAGGATCTCCAGCACCCCGCTGTTGATCTCATTGATCACCCACATTAACGGGACGTAAGCGATCCCGGCGCCTGCCACCAGCCAGCGCGAGATGGTCATCGGGTCGTTGGTGACAAACCGTCCTTCCGGCAGCAGTCGGGTAGAAATGCCTTCCGGGGCAATCAGTTCAAATTCATTATCGGGGCGGACGCTGTACTCCAGCCAGGAGTGGTTGGCGAGATCGGCTGGTTTCTCCGGCACGCCGTACTGCGCCAGATAGCTCTTCGAGGCACAGACCACCATCGGCATACTCCCGAGTCGACGGGAGAAGAGGCTGGAGTCCTGCAGCGCGCCAACCCGGATCACCACATCCAGCCCGTCTGCGATCAGGTCCGGGGCGGGAATACCGGTAACCAGATTCACGGTTAATCCCGGATATTCTTTCAGCATCTCTGCGGTCATGGCGGCGAGAACATTTTGTGCCATAGTTGAAGAACAGCCAATCCGCAGTGTCCCGATGGGCGTGTTGTTAAAGGCATAGAGCTGCTCGTGAACATCCTGCACTTCATGCATCATGCGGCGACAGCCCTGATAGTAAATTTTACCCGCCTCCGTCAGACCAATACTGCGGGTGCTGCGGTTGAGCAGCTTCACCTGCAGTTCATCTTCCAGTTTTGACACCGTCTGACTGATGGAGGAGACGCTCATCTGCAACTGCCGGGCAGCAGCAGTAAATGAGCCAAGTTCAACCACTTTGGCGAAGACCGACATGCGTTTTAAACGTTCCATTGTTCACTCTGGCTTAAAAGTGATTTAGATCACATATTATAGATAACAGCATAACAGTTACGTTAATATATTATTAATTACATAACGGCTGCGCCATTCTCGCCCGGCGTTTCTTGCTCTCCCGCGGTGGCGTGCGCTAAAAATTCTGAAGCCTGCACTCTCTCTTATCAAGGTCAACATGAGTCTGTTTCCCGTTATCGTGGTGTTCGGTCTGTCGTTCCCACCGATATTTTTCGAGCTTCTTTTATCACTGGCGATCTTCTGGCTGGTGCGCAAGGTGCTGGTTCCTACCGGGATCTACGATTTCGTCTGGCACCCTGCATTGTTCAATACCGCGCTGTATTGCTGCCTGTTCTACCTGATATCGCGCATGTTTGTCTGAGGTTGATGTGAAAACGCTAACAAGAAAAATCTCCCGCACCGCCATCACCATGGCGCTGGTTATCCTCGCGTTCATCGCTATTTTTCGCGCCTGGGTCTATTACACCGAATCACCGTGGACGCGTGACGCGCGTTTTAGCGCCGATGTCGTGGCGATCGCCCCCGACGTGGCCGGTCTTATCACGGCGGTTAACGTCCACGATAACCAGCTGGTGAAGAAAGACCAGGTGCTGTTCACCATTGACCAGCCGCGTTACCAGAAAGCACTGGAAGAAGCGGAAGCGGATGTCGCCTATTACCAGGCGCTGGCTGCGGAGAAACGCCGCGAGGCGGGCCGCCGTAACCAGCTGGGGGTTCAGGCGATGTCCCGGGAAGAGATCGATCAGTCTAACAACGTGCTGCAAACCGTGCTGCATCAGCTGGCAAAGGCGCAGGCGACGCGCGACCTGGCGAAGCTCGATCTGGAGCGTACCGTGATCCGCGCACCTGCCGATGGCTGGGTCACCAACCTGAATGTCTATGCCGGTGAGTTTATCACCCGCGGTTCAACCGCCGTGGCGCTGGTGAAACAAAACTCATTCTATGTGCTTGCCTATATGGAAGAGACCAAACTGGAAGGCGTTCGTCCTGGCTACCGCGCAGAGATCACGCCGCTTGGCAGCAACCGCGTCTTTAAAGGTACCGTAGACAGCGTTGCGGCTGGCGTCACCAACTCCAGCAGCTCCAATGATGCGAAAGGGATGGCGACGGTTGATTCCAACCTGGAATGGGTGCGCCTGGCCCAGCGTGTGCCGGTACGTATTCATCTGGACGAACAGCAGGGCAACCTGTGGCCTGCGGGCACAACCGCGACGGTGGTGATCACCGGTGAGAAAGACCGGGACGCCAGCCAGGACTCTATTTTCCGTAAAATCGCCCATCGTCTGCGCGAGTTTGGTTAATCGCTATGGGGATCTTTACTATCGCCAGCCAGCACATTCGCTTCGCCGTGAAGCTGGCGAGTGCCATTGTGCTGGCGCTGTTTGTCGGCTTTCACTTCCAGCTGGAAACCCCCCGCTGGGCGGTGTTAACGGCGGCGATTGTCGCGGCTGGCCCGGCATTCGCGGCAGGTGGGGAGCCTTACTCCGGGGCGATCCGCTATCGCGGGATGCTGCGTATCATCGGGACGTTTATCGGCTGTATCGCCGCGCTCACCATTATCATTTTGATGATCCGCACGCCACTGTTGATGGTATTGGTGTGCTGTATCTGGGCGGGCTTCTGCACCTGGCTCTCCTCTCTGGTGAAGGTCGAAAACTCTTACGCCTGGGGGCTGGCGGGTTATACCGCACTGATTATTGTCATCACCATTCAAACCGAACCGCTGCTCGCGCCGCAGTTTGCCGTGGAACGCTGCAGTGAGATCGTGATTGGTATCGTCTGCGCAATTGTTGCTGACCTGCTTTTCTCCCCTCGATCCATCAAACAGGAGGTGGATCGCGAACTGGATGCGCTGATCGTCTCCCAGTATCAGCTGATGCAGCTCTGCATCAAGCACGGTGACAGCGAAGAGGTGGACAAAGCCTGGAGTGGACTGGTTCGCCGCACGCAGGCGCTGGAAGGGATGCGCAGTAACCTTAACATGGAGTCCTCGCGCTGGGCGCGCGCCAACCGTCGTCTTAAAGCGATCAATACCGTCTCCTTAACGCTGATTACCCAGGCGTGCGAAACCTACCTTATTCAGAACACTCGCCCGGAATCGGTTACCGATACCTTTCGCGAACTGTTTGCCGAGCCGGTGGAAACGGTGCAGGACGTACATAAGCAGCTCAAACGCATGCGGCGGGTCATTGCCTGGACCGGAGAGCGCGACACACCGGTGACCATTTATACGTGGGTTGGCGCCGCGACGCGCTACCTGCTGCTGAAACGGGGCGTGATCGGCAATACGAAAATCAGCGCGGCGGAAGAGGAAGTCCTGCAGGGCGAAGTGGTGATCAAGGCGGAATCGGCTGAGCGCCACCACGCGATGGTCAACTTCTGGCGTACGACACTTGCCTGTATGCTCGGCACGCTGTTCTGGCTGTGGACTGGCTGGACCTCCGGCAGCGGCGCGATGGTCATGATTGCTGTCGTCACGGCGCTGGCAATGCGTCTGCCCAACCCGCGTATGGTCGCTATCGATTTCCTGTACGGCACGATTGCCGCGTTACCGCTTGGCGCGCTCTATTTCCTGGTGATCCTCCCGTCCACGCAGCAGAGCATGTTGCTGCTCTGTATCAGTCTTGCGGTGATGGCATTCTTTATCGGGATAGAAGTGCAAAAGCGCCGCCTGGGATCGCTCGGTGCCCTCGCCAGTACTATTAACATTCTGGTGCTGGATAACCCCATGACGTTCCATTTCAGCCAGTTCCTCGACAGCGCCCTGGGTCAGCTGGTGGGCTGTTTCCTGGCGATGATGGTGATTCTGCTGGTGCGCGACAATTCCCAGGCGCGAACAGGTCGCGTGCTGTTGAACCAGTTTGTTTCGGCGGCGGTCTCTTCCATGACCACCAACACTGCGCGCCGTAAAGAGAACCATCTGCCTGCGCTCTATCAGCAGCTATTTTTACTGTTGAATAAGTTCCCTGGCGACATTGCCCGCTTTCGTCTGGCGTTAACCATGATCATTGCGCATCAGCGTCTGCGTAACGCACCGGTGCCCATCAACGACGATCTGTCGGTATTCCACCGCCAGTTGCGCCGTACCGCGGACCATGTGCTTTCCGCCTCCAGTGATGACAAACGACGCCGTTACTTTAAGCAGTTGCTGGAAGAGCTGGATGTCTACCAGGAGAAGCTCAGGGTCTGGGAAGCACCTCCTCAGGTGACAGAGCCGGTAGCGCGGCTGGTGTTTATGCTGCATCGCTACCAGAATGTCCTGACGGATAACTGACTGAAGTAAAAAACCGACGCCAAAAGCGTCGGTTTTTTTGTGGCTATACTTATTTCTGCAGGCTCTTACATTCAGAAAGGGAGGACACATGACTACCCAGGCGCTTCAGGACCACATTCTTTTTCAGACCGGTTATCTGGTTAACGGCATATGGAAACCGCTGGACACGACGTTTGATGTGTTGAACCCGGCCACCGGTGATGTTATCGCCAAAGTGGCGAAAGCCGGTAAAGCAGAAACCGAAGAGGCGATTGCCGCCGCCGCGAAAGCCTTCCCGGCCTGGCGGGCCAAAACCGCGAAAGAGCGCTCGACCATTCTCTATCGCTGGTATGAACTGATTATTGAGAATAAAAGCTGGCTTGGTCGGTTAATGACCACCGAACAGGGCAAACCCCTGAAAGAAGCTGAAGGCGAGGTGGAGTACGCCGCCAGTTTTATTCAGTGGTTTGCCGAAGAGGCCAAGCGCGCTAACGGTGAAATTATTCCGCCGATCAAACCGGGCTCCCGCATTCTGGCTACCCGTGAGCCTGTGGGAGTGGTGGCGGCAATTACGCCGTGGAACTTCCCGATGGCGATGCTCACCCGTAAGCTCGGCCCGGCGCTGGCCGCGGGGTGTACCGGGGTCATCAAACCGGCAAACAACACCCCGCTCAGCGCGTTTGCGCTGCTCACGCTGGCGAAACAGGCCGGTGTGCCGGATGGCGTCCTCAACGCCGTGGCCGGTAATACGCATGAGATCAGCGACGCGATTATGGCGAGCCACGAGGTGCGGAAAATCTCGTTTACCGGCTCCACTTCCGTCGGCAAAACGCTGGTGCGTAACGCCGCGGACACCATGAAAAAAGTTTCGATGGAGCTGGGGGGAAATGCCCCGTATATCGTGTTTGAAGATGCGGACATCGATGCTGCCGTCAAAGGGGCAATCGCCAACAAATTCCGTAATGCCGGACAGGTCTGCGTCAGCGTTAACCGCTTCTATATTCAGGAAACCGTCTACGACAAGTTTGTGAACAAACTGGCCGATGCGGTGAACGCGCTGAAGGTGGGAAATGGTCTGGAAGACGGTGTGGTCGTAGGCCCGCTGATTGAACCCTCCGCGGTGAACAAAGTGCGCGAGCATGTGGAAGACGCTGTTGCCCGGGGGGCGACGGTCCTGGCGGGCGGTAAACCACATCCGCTTGGCGGCAATTTCTGGATGCCTACCGTGCTGGGCGACTGTCATGAAGGCATGAAACTGGCGGAAGAAGAGACGTTTGGTCCCGTTGCCGCCTGCTTCCGTTTCACTTCTGAAGATGAAGTCATCCAGCGCGCCAACAACACGCCTTATGGTCTGGCGGCTTACTTCTATACTCAGAATCTGTCGCGCGTTTTCCGCGTCTCGCAGGCAATCGAAAGCGGGATGATTGGGATTAATGAGTGCGCCGTTTCCACGGAGCTTGGACCTTTTGGTGGGGTAAAAGAGTCTGGCCTGGGTCGAGAAGGGTCCGTGCTGGGGCTGGAAGAGTATCTGGAAGTCAAAACCCTGCATATCGGGGGATTATAATAGACAGGGCGGCATCTGCCGCTCGCCTGGACTGGGTGGCTGGCAATGAAAACCTATACCTTTGATTTTGACGAGATCGACAGTCAGGAAGACTTCTATCGTGAATTTATCCGGGCGTTTGATCTGGAACGGGAAAGCGTCACGAATCTGGATATGCTGTGGGATGTGGTGACCGGCAGTCAGCTGCCGTTACCGCTGGAAATAGAGTTTATTCATCTGCCCGATAAGCTGCGCAGGCGATTTGGGGCGCTGATTTTATTGTTTGATGAAGCAGAAGAAGAGCTGGAAGGGCAGTTGCGTTTCAACGCGCGCCATTGATTACGCGAAAAAAAGCCCCTGACCAGCGAGACCAGGGGCAAGTCGTATGATGAGATACGACGAGGGTTTATTTATACAGTTCTGCCGTAGCGTGCCAGTGGTCACCCTGATTCAGTTCGGTGACGCGGTAGCTGCTGGCACCTGCTTTTTCAGCTTTTGCAGCCAGCTCCTGACGGATATCCATCGGAGAGCCGGTGACGGACGTTACGGAAACACTACCCATAGACTGCAGATTTTGCGCCTGCTCGGTATTCACCTGCTGGACGGCTGCGCTTGCGCCGAAAGAGAGAACCGATGCCAGACCGAGGGTTGCGATGATTAATTTGGTTTTCATAGTCTTTGCTCCTGAAGAGGTTTTTGCTCAACGGCGAGAAGGGTTGAACTGCTATTTTTATGCCTGGTGCCGTTGAGTGGAGATAGTCGTCTTCTGTTATTACTAAACCTTATTTATACAGCTCAGCGGTAGCGTGCCAGTGGTCACCGGAACGCGCTTCAATGATGCGATAGGATGATGCACCTTGTTCTTCCGCTTTTTTGTTCAGCATCTCATGCATGTCCATTGGAGACGTGCCGATTGCGCCGACAGAAACCGTACCGATAGCCTCACGGGATTGCGCCTGATCGGCATTAATGGAATCTGCTGCGAAAGCACCGAATGACAGGACAGACAGGACGCTCAGCGCCGCTACAGTTGTTTTGATTTTCATGATTTTTACCTCGTCGAATTTTTTAGTGGGGTCTTTGTTTCGTGACCCTCATCACAAAATCAAGTATACACTAATAACGGTAAAAATTAATACCAGACTAATTGTTTCATGGGTAATTACGTGTTAAACAGCGCAATTTTTATAACCTAATGGCATAATGTTGGTTGTTTTCTGTTCACCTTGGCGTGTTATATCTAAGTAAATCATATGGATAAATGATTTTGATATTTTGTGCGATTCTTTGATTTACCATTCACTGGCTGAATGTTAATGAGTGGTAAAAAGCACTATTTGTTAAATTGAGGACAGGAGAAAACAGGGGAAAACGCAGCGGGGGCAGAATGAACCCCGTAGCGACGCTACGGGGAGAGAGGATTACAGCTCCTGTTCGAACAGAACCAGGATCGCCTCGTGGAGATCTTTCACCGAAAAGCCGTTGGCTGGCGTGGTAAAGATGGTGTCATCACCGGCGATGGTACCGAGAATCCCTTCCGTTTTACCCAGAGAGTCCAGCATGCGGGCAATCAGCTGTGCGGCGCCAGGGCTTGTGTGGATCACCACAACGGCATCGTTGTGGTCGATATCCAGAACCAGATTCTTCAGCGGGCTGGAGGTTGTCGGCACGCCAAGTTCAGCTGGCAGGCAATAGACCATCTCCATTTTGGCGTTACGGGTACGCACCGCGCCAAATTTGGTCAACATACGGGAGACTTTCGACTGGTTGATATTGTCGAAGCCTTGTTCCTGCAGCGCCTGAACAATTTCTCCCTGAGAACTGAATTTCTCTTCTTTGAGTAGCGCTTTAAACGCCTTTACTAATTCTTCTTGCTTAGACGAGCTTCGCATAAGTCACCCGGAATATGACGATAGAAACAACATTATTATGCATGTGGATGAATTTTTATGCAAATTATCTACCAGGCAGCAGCCTGAAATAATGTTATGAAAGGGAGTGATATTATCAGATTTCGTTATCGGAAAACATGCCTGGGTCACGCCACGCAAATAAGCTTAAAAGTAAATTAAATGTTATCAAAATGATGTTGTTTTGGTGGCGTGGCAGGGTGTATTGTAACCACCTCTTAATTCGTTGCCGTCTGTTGTCAGAGAGTCTTCTGGGAAGAGAGAAAGTCGCGTGACCTCAAATTCTTTAGCTACGAAAATTGTAATTAATTACCTGCTGAATTAAGGTCGCCGCAACGGATTTACAGATACTTAAGTTAACCATAATAAGGAGTTTAGGATGAAAGTCGCAGTCCTCGGCGCTGCTGGTGGTATCGGCCAGGCGCTTGCCCTACTACTGAAAACCCAACTGCCTTCAGGCTCAGAACTCTCCCTGTACGACATTGCTCCGGTAACCCCAGGTGTGGCGGTTGACCTGAGCCACATCCCGACCGCTGTTAACATCAAAGGCTTCTCTGGCGAAGACGCGCGTCCTGCGCTGCAGGGTGCTGACGTTGTGCTGATCTCCGCCGGTGTGGCGCGTAAGCCTGGTATGGATCGTTCCGACCTGTTCAACGTCAACGCAGGCATCGTGAAAAACCTGGTGCAGCAGATCGCTGAAGTGTGTCCGAAAGCGTGCATCGGTATCATCACTAACCCGGTGAACACCACGGTCGCTATTGCGGCAGAAGTGCTGAAGAAAGCAGGCGTTTACGACAAGAACAAACTGTTCGGCGTGACCACGCTGGATATCATCCGTTCTAACACCTTCGTGGCTGAGCTGAAAGGCAAGCAGCCTACGGAGGTTGAAGTGCCGGTCATCGGTGGTCACTCTGGTGTGACGATTCTGCCGCTGCTGTCGCAGATCCCTGGCGTGAGCTTCACCGAGCAGGAAGTGGCTGACCTGACCAAACGTATCCAGAACGCAGGCACCGAAGTGGTGGAAGCGAAGGCGGGTGGCGGTTCTGCAACGCTGTCTATGGGCCAGGCGGCTGCACGTTTCGGTCTGTCACTGGTTCGCGCGCTGCAGGGCGAGAAGGGCGTGGTTGAATGCGCTTATGTTGAAGGCGATGGCGAACACGCGCGCTTCTTCTCCCAGCCGCTGCTGCTCGGTAAAAACGGTATCGAAGAGCGTAAGCCAATTGGCACGCTGAGCGCGTTTGAACAAAACGCGATGGAAGGCATGCTGGACACGCTGAAGAAAGATATCACGCTGGGCGAAGAGTTCGTTAACAAGTGATCTTGTCCCGGTAAAAAAAACGGAGCGCTACGCTCCGTTTTTTATGCCCGTCAGTTGGTGGCCGGGTATTCCTGAATGGTCACATGTAGCGTCAGTTTCTTATCGTTGCGCATGACTTCAACCGGGATGATGGAACCCGGGCGAATTTCTGCCACCTGGTCCATCGTCTCAAGCGCAGAGACCGCCGGTGTGCCGTTGACCGACAGAATGACATCATTAACCTGAATGCCCGCATTGGCAGCCGGTCCGCCAGGCGCCACTTCGTTAACCACAATCCCCTGAATCTGATCGATCCCGCCACCCTGCGTATGCATAGGAGCAATTTCGCGACCACCAATCCCGATGTAACCGCGGATCACGCGACCGTCCCGGATCAGCTTGTCCATAATTTTGGTTGCCAGTTGGAACGGAATGGCAAAGCCGATCCCTTCCGGCGTCTCGCCATCGTTGCTTTTATCGAAGGAGAGGGTGTTGATACCCATAAGCTCGCCCAGCGAGTTGACCAGCGCGCCGCCGGAGTTCCCGTGGTTGATGGAGGCATCGGTTTGCAGGAAGTTCTGCCGTCCCGATGGGTTCAGACCGATGCGACCCGTGGCGCTGATGATCCCCTGGGTGATGGTCTGCCCCAGGTTGTATGGGTTACCGATAGCCAGAACCACGTCGCCAATGTGCGGAGTGCGTTTACGGTTGATCGGAATCACCGGCAGCCCGCCGGTGGCGTTGATTTTCAGCACGGCCAGATCGGTCAGGCTGTCAGAACCGACAAGTAAGGCCTCAAACACGCGGCCATCCTGAAGTGCGACGATGATCTGGTCAGCATCGTTGATCACGTGCTTGTTGGTAATGATGTATCCGCGATCGTCCATAATCACGCCGGAGCCGAGGGTACGGATCTCCAGCTGGTTATGGGCTGAACTGTTAAGACCACGGTTGTAGACGTTCACCACTGCGGGTGCGGCACGGCGAACGGCCTGATTATAGGTGACAGGCGTTTCATCCGCGCTGTCAAACTGGGGAGCCGACAGCTTGTTGAACTGGCGTAAAGACGGCATGGCCGCTAACAGCAGGCCCGCAACAATCAAACCGATGGCAATGGAACGAAAGAGCTTTAAAAGCATGATGCGCGTGTCGTTAAAAAAGGAACGGTTTGCAGCATAACATGAGTTATCCCGGACATCACACGCGGCGGTGATACCCGGGATAGCAAATGCTTAGCGCAACAGAATATAGATAGATTCGTTGCCGCGCATAATTTGCAGGGCAATGACCGTTGGTTTACTTTCCAGCACCTTGCGCAGCTCAGCGATAGACTGCACGCGGGTGCGATTCACGCCGATGATCACATCATCCTGATGCAATCCCGCCTGTGCGGCAGGGCTGCTCTTCTCTACGGTATCGATGCTGATGCCTTTGGTGCCGTCTTTAAGCTGCCCGTCGCTGAGCGTCGCGCCCTGCAGTGCCGGGGCGATAAGCTCCGCACTGGCGGAGGAAGAGGTGCTCTTGTCCAGCGTCACTTCCACATTCAGCGGTTTGCCGTCACGAATCAGGCCCAGCTTCACTTTGGCGCCCGGTTCGGTGGTGGCGATACGTGAGCGCAGCTCTGCAAAGCTGCTCAGCGGCTTATCATTCAGGCTGACGATCACATCACCTGATTTAATGCCCGCTTTTGCCGAGCCGGAATTGGGCAGCACTTCACTGACGAACGCACCGCGCTGCACGTTGATGTTGAACGCTTTTGCGATATCGGCGCTCATCTCCATCCCTTTGATGCCCAACAGGCCGCGTTTGACTTCACCAAACTGGATAAGCTGCTGTGCCAGCGTTTTGGCCATATTGCTGGGAATCGCAAACCCGATCCCGATACTGCCGCCACCTGGCGCGAGGATTGCTGTGTTAATACCAATCAGCTCGCCGTTAAGGTTCAGCAGCGCCCCGCCGGAGTTCCCGCGGTTAATTGAGGCATCGGTCTGGATAAAGTTTTCCAGGCCTTCAAGATTCAGGCCGCTGCGCCCCAGCGCGGAAATGATCCCGGAGGTCGCCGTTTGTCCTAAACCAAAGGGGTTGCCCACGGCAACAGCAAAGTCGCCGACGCGCAGTTTGTCGGAGTCCGCGATGGCAATCTGGGTCAGATTACTTGGGTTTTGCACCTGCAACAGCGCGATGTCGCTCTGGTCATCGCCGCCGATCAGTTTGGCATCAAATTCCCGACCATCATTCAGCTGCACGCTGATTTTATCGGCCTGACTGATAACGTGGTTGTTGGTCAGAATATAGCCTTTGGCCGCATCAATGATGACGCCTGAGCCCAGCCCTTCAAAAGGCTGAGCCTGCTGGTCGGGCGACTCATCGCCAAAATATTTTTTCAGTTCTTCAGGTACGCGCTGGCTTTGCACGGCAGTGCCTTCTACCTGCACGCTGACTACCGCAGGCAACACTTTTTCCAGCATGGGTGCGAGGCTCGGAATCGCCGTCTGGCCCGGCACCTGCGAGGGAAGGGCGGCAAAGGCAGGGAAGGACGCCGAGAGAGATAACCCGACACTTAACGCTAACGCGCTCAACAGCTGGTTCTTTTTCTTCATCGATGCTGACTCTCGTAACCTGGAGTAAAGGAAAAAACGGGCCCAAAAACACGTTGATGTTATTGAATTTTAAACCGCTGAACAATGAGGTGTTTAACTAAATAATAGCTGGGGTCAGGAAGAAAGGACGGGCGCAATCGCTGCGCCCGTAAAATAATTTCAGGTTGTGTGATTAATCGCGCTTAACACCGCCGCGCAGCAGGCCGGACGCGCCATCAGAATAGTCGCGAGGCATCTGAACAGGGGCCTGATCGTTACCGGCCTCAGAGTCTGCCAGACGGTTGCGGAACGGGTTGGTTTCCGCGGTCATTTCCGGCAGCAGGCTGCTGGAGCTTTTTGCCATGTGCTGATACAGCTGGCGGTAGTCGGTCGCCATGTTGTCCAGCAGCTCAGCGCTACGGGCAAAGTGGCTGACCAGCTCTTCGCGGTACTCTTCCAGCTCGGCTTTGTTCTTTTCCAGTTCGTATTGCAGTGACTGCTGCTGACGCAATTTGCGATTACCGAAACGCATGGCCACAGCACCGATCACGATGCCGACGACTAAACCGATTAGCGCATATTCCCAGGTCATGAACTTCTCCCGTTGTCTTGTTGTTCCGTAGGGTGTTGGCTCGGCTCCTGCCTGTGCCTGATATTGCCACTATAACCGCTATTTCTGCAGAAGTGGAATCCTGACGTATCATCGCGTAGTGTAGAACGGCCTTTTTTTCATCAGTCACGCCTGCTGATGAGGTTTAATTGAAGGAATAACAACAAGATTATGCAAAACCTGTCCCCCGCATCGCGATATCAACTGGCCCTGGACGAGGGCTCACATCAGCCGGATGACGTTCAACGTGAAGCGGTTAACCGTCTGGATACCCTTTTCCATGAGCTTACGGCAAAACCTGCGGAAGCAGGGCAGAGCGGTGGGCTGAAGGCGGCATTGAGCCGGCTGCTCGGAAAAAAAGAGCTACAGGCTAACGCTCCGGCACGCGGTTTATATATGTGGGGCGGTGTCGGTCGCGGGAAAACCTGGTTGATGGATCTGTTTTATCAGAGCCTGCCGGGTGAGCGTAAACAACGCCTGCACTTCCACCGCTTTATGCTGCGGGTGCATGAAGAGTTAACGGCGCTGCAGGGCAAAAGCGATCCGCTGGAGATTGTGGCTGACAGGTTTAAGGCCGAAACGGACGTCCTCTGTTTCGATGAGTTTTTTGTTTCGGATATCACCGATGCCATGCTGTTGGGCGGCCTGATGAAAGCGCTGTTTGCCCGCGGCATCACGCTGGTCGCCACCTCGAATATTCCGCCGGATGAGCTGTATCGTAACGGCCTCCAGCGGGCGCGTTTTCTGCCTGCCATTGATGCCATCAAAGAGCATTGTGACATTATGAATGTTGATGCGGGCGTGGATTACCGTTTGCGCACGCTGACTCAGGCGCACCTGTGGCTCTCACCGCTGAATGCCGAGACCACCCGCCAGATGGATAAACTGTGGCTGGCGCTGGCGGGGGCAAAGCGCGAAAACGCCCCGACGCTGGAGATTAACCATCGTCCGTTGCCTACGCTCGGTGTTGAAAACCAAACGCTGGCGGTCTCTTTTGCGACGCTGTGCGTGGACGCCCGCAGTCAGCACGACTACATCGCTCTTTCGCGCCTGTTCCACACGGTGATGCTGCTGGATGTACCCGTCATGACACGGCTGATGGAAAGCGAAGCGCGACGCTTCATTGCGCTGGTAGACGAGTTTTACGAACGCCACGTCAAGCTGGTGGTGAGCGCCGAGGTGCCTTTATATGAGGTGTATCAGGGGGAACGTTTGAAGTTTGAGTTCCAGCGCTGCCTGTCGCGCCTGCAGGAGATGCAAAGCGAAGAATACCTGAAGCTGGAGCATATGCCTTAAATGCTACCCTCTCCCCGTGGGAGAGGGGCTGGGGGTGAGGGCACCGGACCGCAAAAACTCGCCCCCCGAAAAACCCATTCCAAATCACATTTAAGGGTCGATCTTTGACCTCAACTTCTCTATAATCTTGCGACCCCACGTTACGAGAAGGTTTTTTTCCCGAAACTTTCTATGTGTCGGCATGAGCTATTCGAAGGGGTAGGTTTGCCGGACTTTGTCGTGTGAACCTCAACTGACTAAACGTTTGGGTGTTCACCAACGTGTAACTTATTATTTGGGTAAGCTTTTAATGAAAACTTTTACAGCTAAACCAGAAACCGTACAACGCGACTGGTATGTTGTTGACGCGACCGGTAAAACTCTGGGCCGTCTGGCTACTGAACTGGCTCGTCGCCTGCGCGGTAAGCACAAAGCGGAATACACTCCGCACGTTGATACTGGTGACTACATCATCGTTCTGAACGCAGAAAAAGTTGCTGTAACCGGCAACAAGCGCGAAGACAAAATGTACTACCACCACACTGGCCACATCGGTGGTATCAAAGAAGCGACCTTTGAAGAGATGATTGCTCGCCGTCCTGAGCGTGTGATTGAAATCGCGGTTAAAGGCATGCTGCCAAAAGGCCCGCTGGGTCGTGCTATGTTCCGTAAACTGAAAGTTTACGCAGGTAACGAGCACAACCACGCGGCACAGCAACCGCAAGTTCTTGACATCTAATCGGGATTATAGGCAATGGCTGAAAATCAATACTACGGCACTGGTCGCCGCAAAAGTTCCGCAGCTCGCGTGTTCATCAAACCGGGCAACGGTAAAATCGTAATCAACCAGCGTTCTCTGGAACAGTACTTCGGTCGCGAAACTGCCCGCATGGTAGTTCGCCAGCCGCTGGAACTGGTTGATATGGTAGAAAAACTGGATCTGTACATCACCGTTAAAGGTGGTGGTATCTCCGGTCAGGCAGGTGCGATCCGTCACGGTATCACCCGCGCTCTGATGGAGTACGACGAATCCCTGCGTTCTGAACTGCGTAAAGCTGGCTTCGTTACTCGTGACGCTCGTCAGGTTGAACGTAAGAAAGTGGGTCTGCGTAAAGCACGTCGTCGTCCACAGTTCTCCAAACGTTAATCATTTTCTGCTCACGCAGAACGATTGGCGAAAAACCCGCTTCGGCGGGTTTTTTTATGGGTAATGCTCAGGTTATCCACATTATCAATGCATATATCTCCTCTTTTTCCGCATTTCCAGAATCCCCTCACCACAAAGCCATCAAAATCTGGTAAACTATCATCCAATTTTCTGCCCAAATATCGGTGAATACTCGATTTTTGTTCGATTCTTGAACAATGTGTCTTCTCTGGGATGGGCGCTACATCATCTGGCTGGCCCCACCGGGTCGGTAGCAGTAAAAATTCTGAATATACCTGGAGGTTTTCATGGCTGTCGCTGCCAACAAACGTTCGGTAATGACGCTGTTTTCTGGTCCTACTGACATTTATAGCCATCAGGTTCGTATCGTGCTGGCCGAGAAGGGTGTCAGTTTTGAGATCGAGCATGTGGAAAAGGATAACCCACCTCAGGATCTGATCGATCTCAACCCGAGCCAAAGTGTACCAACGCTGGTGGATCGCGAGCTGACCCTGTGGGAATCCCGTATCATTATGGAATACCTGGATGAGCGTTTCCCGCATCCACCGCTGATGCCTGTTTACCCTGTTGCGCGTGGCGAAAGCCGCCTGTACATGCAGCGTATCGAGAAAGACTGGTACACGCTGATGAACGTGATCGAAAACGGCTCTGCTTCAGAAGCAGACGCTGCACGTAAGCAACTGCGTGAAGAGCTGCTGGCGATTGCCCCTGTATTCGGCCAAAAACCGTTCTTCCTGAGCGATGAATTCAGCCTGGTGGACTGCTACCTGGCACCGCTGCTGTGGCGTCTGCCGACACTTGGCGTTGAATTCAGCGGCCCGGGCGCAAAAGAGCTGAAAGGCTATATGACCCGCGTCTTTGAACGCGACTCCTTCCTGGCATCCTTAACTGAACCGGAACGTGAAATGCGTCTCGGCCGAGGCTAATGACTGTGGAAATGTCACAACTTTCACCACGCCGTCCGTATCTGCTGCGCGCCTTCTATGAATGGCTGCTGGATAACCAGCTCACGCCGCACCTGGTTGTGGATGTGACGTTGCCGGGCGTGCTGGTTCCGATGGAATACGCGCGTGACGGACAGATCGTTTTGAACATTGCCCCCCGTGCGGTGGGTAATCTTGAACTGGCGAACGACGAAGTGCGTTTTAACGCGCGTTTCGGCGGCGTACCGCGTCAGGTTTCCGTGCCGCTGGCCGCGGTGCTGGCTATCTACGCGCGGGAAAACGGCGCGGGTACGATGTTCGAGCCGGAAGCGGCTTACGATGAAGACGTTGCCAGCCTGAATGAAGACGATGCAACCGGGGAGCGAGACAGCGACACGGTGATGTCGGTTATTGACGGCGACAAACCTGACCGCCAGGATGAAAACGATCCTGATGACGATCCGCCACCACGCGGCGGGCGTCCGGCGCTCAGAGTGGTAAAATAAACGTCATCCATTATAAAATCCAGCCCTCCTCAGTCGGCTGGATTTTTTTTGCCGATGTAATGATTAAGCGCCTGTTGAACGAATATTTTTTCTATGTATAGATTTGTACAAAATTAAGACAGTGCAATGCTTTATTCTATATGACAGAAATTTTGGAATACAAAGCCAGCGAAAATAAATCATCGCAAGCAATAATTATTCTGAATATAAATGGTCTAAAAAGAACTGGAAACCTCTGTTTTATAAATCCTGCCTATTGTTTGAGTAAATCTAAAAAGAAAAGTTAATAAACCTAAGTTGCATGTATTTATGATTTCTATATTATCGCACCATGCATTTTGCAAACGGAGGTAATAGCGACTATCAAGGATGAACTCAGTCGAATTTTATTTTCTTTAAATCATAAGTTATGGATTAACTCGTGAAAAAAATTCTATTGGCTACAGCATTATTCCTTTGCGTAAACTCTACGTTTGCCGCTGAAACCGCGATATTGAAAATTAAAGGGACGCTGACAGCCTCGGCCTGTACTCCTGAATTTAGCAATGGCGGCGTGGTGGACTATGGAAATATCCGCTTAGGTGAATTGTCCTCTACGGCGGTGAACCAGTTAGGGCAACGGAATATCGATCTCACCATTACCTGCACGGCAGCAACAAAAGTGGCCTGGAATATGATAGACGATCGCGCCGACTCTAACGCAGGATTAACCGTTTCTGCCGGTACATTTACGGGTGGGGCACAGAGTGCGACTAACCAGACCTATGGCGTTGGCAAAGCAGGCACGGTAAATATTGGCTCTTATGCCATGTTTATGAAGGTGAATAGCGTTACTGCAGACGGAAAATCTGTCGGTCCAATATATCAGCAGAATGGCTCAACGGCCTGGGCTAAAAGTACCGATGGTTCAAGTCAGGGTGAAAATAATCGCAATATTACCGTCGCATTAGCGGGAAGTATTGACCCGCTTGCTTTCCAGACAGCAACATTTCCGCTGGTAACGTCTCTGGCTATTCAGAATACCACAACGCTTGCCATTACCGATGATACCCGGCTGGATGGTCAGTTGACGATCAGCCTAAAGTATCTGTAATTCTTTCAAATTTAAAGTGAGTTAAATTTAATGCAGAGGGAATACGCTTTCTCTCAAAAATAAGCGCCATCAACACGGAATGTTAAGTAGTGCTTTCAAGGAATATACATATGACATGCTCTAAAAAGGTTTTATTTAAAACACTCGCTGCCGCAGCTTTATTCTCTGCGCAGTTTGGCGTACATGCAGCCGGTATGGTGCCAGAAACCAGTCTGCTAGTGATCGATGAAGCGACCCACAGTGGCACCATCAACGTCAAAAATACCGATAGCCATCCGTCGCTGCTGTACACCGACGTGGTGGATCTGCCAGATGATAAAGGCCTGAAACTCGTCACCACTCAGCCCGTGGTGCGTCTTGAGCCCGGTCAGACTCAGCAATTGCGCTTCATCCTGCAAACCAGCAAACCGCTGGACGTTGAGCACTACAAGCGTGTGACCTTCGAAGGGATCCCGCCGAAGAGCGATGACAATAAAGTGAAAATTGGCATCAATATTCGCCAGGACCTTCCCGTGCTGATTCGCCCTGCGAAGCTGGCCGTGGTAACCGATGCGTGGAAATTCCTCGAATGGACCGCGTCAGGCACGTCCGTCACGGTAAAAAACCCAAGCAAATATGTTGTGCGTCTGGCACAGAACGTGGTGCTGCAGCCTTCGGGTATCAGCGGATCGCTTGCCAAAACCTACATTTTACCCGGTGAAACCATGACGGTTTCTATGGGCAAATCCGTCAGTGGAAACACGAAAGTGAAGTTTTTCCCGGCCAGCCGTTATGGGGTAGAAGTGCCCAGCTTTATCTCGGATCTCAATAAAAAATAAAGGATTATGGCGGTGCGTAAAAAAAGCCAACTTGCACTTTTTGTGCGCGCTGTGATTTATAGCGCAATACCTCTGATGTTGCTTGATGCTCCCTCCCTCCATGCGAGGGAGGTGACGTTTGATACTGATATCCTGAAATCACGTGGTCTTGGGGCCGATCTAAACCGCTATTTTGCACAAGCGCCGCGCTTTTTACCGGGGACGCATTCCGTTTCTGTCAAAGTGAACGGTAACGATCGCGGAACAGCGGCCGTACGCTTCAGTGAAGACGGAACGATGTGCGTTGATAACGACTTCCTGGAATTTGCAGGTCTCATGCCGGTGCCCATAAAGGCGAATGAAACCTGCCATGATCTGCGTAGCGATTACGCTCAGGCGGTGATCAATCCCTTGCCAAACCAGGAAGCGGTCGAGCTTTATCTGCCAGCGGAAGCACTTAACAGCCTGAGCGCTGATGTCAAAAATTTCCAGCATGGCGGCACGGCAGGCATGCTTAACTACTCGCTCTTCAGCACCAAAAACGAATACAGCGGAAGTGACAGCAGCAGTAACCGTTACTCACAGGCAAGCCTGGAGGCGGGCTTCAACGCGATGGACTGGTCGCTACGCAGCCGCTATATCCTGACGGATGACAACGGCAACCGAAACGCAGAGAGTATTTATACCTACGCAGAGCATGTGTTTGTTCCTCAACGCCTGACCATGCAGGTGGGGGAAATTAACGCCATGTCAGATGTGTTAAGCGGCGTCCCGATTACCGGTGTGCAGTTAATGCCGACCAGTGGTCTGCAGAAAGACAGTTCGGGGGTGAGCGTATCCGGTATTGCCCGAACCTCGCAGGCGCGCGTTGAAGTGCGTCAAAACGGAAGACTCATTTTTAACACGTTAGTACCGGCGGGCCCGTTCACGCTGGATGACGTCCCGATGGTCCGTAACAACGTCGATCTTGACGTCACCGTTGTGGAGTCCGACGGTTCGACCAACCGCTACATTGTTCCCGCCGCATCCGTAAAAGCCCGAAATCTTTCAAAACCAAACGGCCTGACCGTTTCGGCGGGCCAGGTGCGTGGTATAGACAGTGACTACAGCGATCCGCTGGTGTTCAACGTATCCGATGGCTGGCGAATTTTCCCCTGGATGAACCTGCTTGCCTCCGGCGTGGTGGCCGAAGATTACCAGGCCGCGGGGGCGCGCACAGAATTTATGGTTACCGATGGCTGGAACGTCTCAACCAGTATGGCCGCCAGCAACGCGCAATTTGGCGACAGTGATAACGGTATCAAAAACGAACTCCAGAGCGATTACTCGTTGACTGAGAATGTCGGCCTGTCTGCCAGCGTGGCGCATTACAGCGGTGATTATCGTGAACTCGCAGATGCCATGGATGATGATTATCAGGGCTATGACAACAGTTATTCGGCCAACGTACGTTGGTCCACAGAATTGGCCGGGGCATTTAGCGCGGGCCTGAGCTACAACCAGGCCGCAGGAGACGGCGAAGATTCCCGCTACTTGCTTCTGTCGTGGGGGAAAACCTTCAAATACGCTTCAATCAACGTGAACTGGCAAAGCGCAGTGGGCAGCACGGATGACGACCAGGACGACGATCTGCTCTATATCAACCTCAGCATTCCGTTAGGCGGTTCGCAGAGCCTGAGTTCGTATATGCGTAAGCAGGGCGACAGCACCAGCTATGGTCTGGCGAACAGCGGGTCGCTGGGAGAGAACACCAACTACTATATTTCTGCCGATCGTGATGACGAATCACAGGAAAACAGCTTCAACGGCAACATCAACACTAATCTTCACTACACCCAGCTTAGCGTCGGGGGCGGTACCAGCGGCGATCATCAGCGTAACTACAATGCGACCCTGTCTGGCGGCATTGCGATGCACAAAGACGGTGTGACCTTCTCACCGTATTCCATCAAGGACACGTTTGCCATCGCCAGACTTAGCGAACCGAAAGCGGGCGTTGAGATCACCACGCCGCAGGGCACCGTCTGGACCGACCGCTGGGGCCAGGCTGTCATTCCCGGCCTGACTGAATGGCGTAACTCACGTATCGAAGTGGATGCGAACAAGCTACCGCAGAGCATGACCCTGGCGAACGGGACCAAATATATTGCTGCTGCACATGGCTCGGTAAGCGAAGTGAGCTTCAAAGTATTGAACAGCCGCCGCGTGATGTTACGTATTAAGCAGGCCGACGGGAAGCCGCTGACGAAAGGTCTGTCGGTGGTGGATGATAAAAATAACTACGTGGTGACGGTGGTTGATGACGGACATGTCTTCCTGAACGATGCCGATCAGATTAGCGCGCTTTATGCCGTTGATGATGACAATAACCGTCTGTGCAAACTTGATTTTACGCTTCCTGAAAAGCACGACGAAGACGCGTTTTACGAAGAAGTTAACGGAGTATGTCGATGAACATTCAACGTCTGGCTGCGCTATTGCTGCTTGCTTTGCCGTGCCTTTCTTATGCTGACGATTGTCAGCTAACGCTCTCTCAGCCAGTTGTGGATTATCACCAGATGCGGCGTGACAGCATTGTCACCAGCCAGCAGAGCTGGAACAAAATGCCGGGAAAAGACATAAATGTCAGCGTCTATTGCCCGGAAAAACAACAGATGGCGACGCTGTTACAGGGGGCTTCTGGTCAGAAAGGGCGTTTTCAGTTTGGTCAGAACGGTGGTGTGGCGATAAAGGTCAGCAACCTGACGCTGGATGGTAAAAGCTACAACGTAGGGAAAACAACGGATCAGGTGAATTTTACGCCGGATACTGATAACGGGTCATCGCTCTATATCCGCAATAACGAGGCTGTCGTGGCGGTTGAAAACGGCAGGGTACCCAGCGGCCAGCAGATGAACTTTACCGTCACCATTTTCCCGGTGCTCAATGACAGCGCGTTTAACCATATTTCGGATCAAACCGCGCTGGAGACCGATTTAACCTGGCAACTGCTTAAAAAATAAAAGTTGGCCCGGCAATCGCCGGGCCATTTTTTACACTTCCAGATAGTTCAGTATACCGTCTGCCGCCTTACGGCCTTCGGCAATTGCCGTCACCACCAGGTCAGAACCACGAACGATATCACCACCGGCGAAGATTTTCGGGTTGCTGGTCTGGAACGCATTGTCGCTGCCTTCTGGCGCGATAATACGACCCTGCGAATCCAGCTCAACGCTGTGCTTCGCCAGCCACTCCATGCTGTGAGGACGGAAACCGAACGCCATGACGACCGCGTCAGCCGGGATCACGTGCTCAGAACCAGCCACGATCTCCGCGCGACGACGGCCTTTGGCATCCGGGGCACCCATCTCGGTGCGCGCCATCTTCACGCCGCTCACTTTACCGTTGGCATTCACTTCAATACCCAGAGGCTGGATGTTGAACTGGAACTCCACGCCCTCTTCACGCGCGTTTTTCACTTCGCGTTTTGAGCCCGGCATGTTCTCTTCGTCACGACGGTAAGCACAGATTACGTGCGCCGCGTTCTGACGAATGGAGGTACGCACGCAGTCCATCGCGGTGTCACCACCGCCCAGCACCACCACGCGTTTGCCTTCCATGCTGACGTAAGGCTCATCGGCCGTTTCGCCATATCCCATGATCTGCTTGGTGTTGGCAATCAGGAACGGCAGCGCGTCGTACACCCCTGGCGCGTCTTCGTTCTCGAGCCCGCCACGCATGGACTGATAGGTACCCACGCCCAGGAACACGGCGTCGTAATCCTTCAGCAGATCGTCGAGCTGCACGTCGCGGCCCACTTCTACATTCAGTTTGAACTCAATGCCCATGCCGGTGAAGATTTCACGGCGACGGGTCATAACCTCTTTCTCCAGCTTGAAGGCCGGGATACCGAAGGTCAGCAGGCCGCCGATCTCCGGATGACGGTCAAAGACCACCGCCTTCACGCCGTTACGGGTCAGGACATCCGCACAGGCCAGGCCCGCCGGACCCGCGCCGATGATCGCCACGCGCTTATCGGTTTGCTTCACGCCGGTCATATCCGGACGCCAGCCCATCTCAAACGCTTTATCGTTGATGTAACGCTCAATGTTACCGATGGTCACCGCGCCAAACTCGTCGTTCAGCGTACAGGAGCCTTCACACAGACGGTCCTGCGGACACACGCGGCCGCACACTTCTGGCAGGGTGTTGGTCTGGTGAGAAAGCTCGGCGGCTTCAAAAATACGCCCTTCGTTGGCCAGCTTCAGCCAGTTAGGGATGTAGTTATGGACCGGACATTTCCACTCACAGTAAGGGTTACCGCAGGACAGGCAACGGTCTGCCTGTGCTTTGGCCTGGCCTTCTGAAAACGGCTCATAGATTTCTACAAATTCAATTTTACGGATCTTCAGCGGTTTCTTTGGCGGATCAACACGCTGCAGGTCGATAAACTGGTATACGTTCTGGCTCATCTGAATTCCTTACTGCGCCTGCACACGCAGCTCTGCTGCGCTACGACTACGGTGACCCAACAGGGCTTTAACATCGCTGGACTTCGGTTTAACCAGCGCGAATTTCGCAGAGAACGCTGGCCAGTTCGCCAAGATCTCTTCGCCGCGCGAAGAACCGGTATGCTGCACGTGTTCGGTAATCAAACCGCGCAGGTGTTCTTCGTGGATCGCCAGCGTATCAACGTCCAGCACTTCCACCAGCTCTGGGTTCACGCGTTTGCGGAACTCACCATCTTCATCCAGGACGTATGCAAAACCGCCCGTCATGCCTGCGCCAAAGTTCACGCCGGTTTTCCCCAGCACGCAAACAATCCCGCCCGTCATGTATTCACAGCCGTTATCACCAATGCCTTCCACCACGGTGATAGCACCGGAGTTACGCACCGCAAAACGCTCACCCGCACGGCCCGCGGCAAACAGACGGCCACCGGTCGCGCCGTAAAGACAGGTGTTACCGATGATGCTGGCTTCGTGACTGCGGAAGGCAGAGCCCACCGGAGGACGCACCGCCAGCAGACCACCCGCCATGCCTTTACCGACGTAGTCGTTAGCATCGCCAGTCAGGTACAGCTCAACGCCGCCGGCATTCCACACGCCGAAGCTCTGACCCGCCGTACCGCTGAAGTGCGCGGTGATCGGATCCGCTGCCAGCCCCTGATCGCCGTGCGTTTGCGCGATGTAACCAGAGAGCGACGCACCCACAGAGCGGTCGGTGTTGCGGATATCAAACCAGAACGTTTTACTCTGCTTCTCATCCACATATGGCTTCGCCTGCTGCAGCAGCTGCGCGTTCAGCACGCCATTGTCGAACGGCGGGTTGTTCTCGGTGCAGTAGACCGCTTTACCCGGATGCGGCTCGGCCGTTTCCAGCAGCTTGCCCAGATCCAGTTTCTGCTGTTTGGCAGTGAAACCGTCCAGCTCTTTCAGCAGGTCGGTACGGCCAATCAGATCCACCAGACGTTTTACACCCAGTTGCGCCATCAGCTCGCGGGTTTCACGGGCGATGAAGTCAAAGTAGTTTGTCACTTTGAACGGCAGGCCGTGATAGTGGTTCTTACGCAGCTTCTCGTCCTGGGTTGCAACGCCGGTCGCACAGTTGTTCAGGTGGCAAATACGCAGGTATTTACAGCCCAGCGCAACCATCGGGCCGGTACCAAAGCCGAAGCTTTCCGCACCCAGAATCGCCGCTTTGATGATGTCGAGGCCGGTTTTCAGGCCGCCGTCCACCTGCAGACGGATCTTATGACGCAGACCGTTTGCCACCAGTGCCTGTTGGGTTTCCACCAGGCCCAGCTCCCACGGACAACCCGCGTATTTCACGGAAGAGAGCGGGCTTGCACCAGTACCACCGTCATAACCGGCGATGGTGATGAGATCCGCATAGGCTTTCGCCACACCGGTCGCGATGGTGCCGACGCCCGGTTCGGAAACCAGCTTCACGGAGATCATCGCTTTCGGGTTTACCTGTTTCAGGTCGAAAATCAGCTGCGCCAGATCCTCGATAGAGTAGATATCGTGGTGCGGCGGCGGGGAGATCAGCGTCACGCCCGGTACCGAGTAACGCAGTTTAGCGATGTACGGGGTGACTTTATCACCCGGTAACTGACCGCCTTCGCCCGGTTTTGCCCCCTGAGCGACTTTAATCTGAATGACGTCGGCGTTAACCAGGTACGCAGGCGTTACGCCAAAGCGACCGGATGCCACCTGCTTGATACGGGACACTTTATTGGTGCCGTAGCGGGCAGGATCTTCACCGCCTTCACCGGAGTTAGAGTTACCGCCGATGCTGTTCATCGCTTCGGCCAGCGCCTCGTGGGCTTCCGGGCTTAATGCGCCGATGGACATCGCAGCGGTGTCGAAGCGTTTGAACAGCTCAGACGCAGGCTCTACGTCGTCGATGCTGACCGCTTCATCACCTGGGTTCAGCGCCAGCAGATCGCGCAGCGTGGCTGCCGGGCGGTTGTTCACCAGCTCAGCATACTGCTGATAATCGCTGTACTCGCCGCTCTGGACGGCCTGCTGCAGCGTGCGCACCACGTCCGGGTTGTAGGCGTGATATTCGCCACCGTGAACGTACTTCAGCAGACCACCTTGCTCCAGCGGCTTACGTGCCAGCCAGGCGCGCTTAGACAGGTTCACCAGATCCTGCTGGAAGTCGGCAAAACCGGCTCCACCGATGCGGCTGACCACGCCCTGGAAGCAGAGGTTTGCCACGTCGTTATGCAGGCCAACCGCTTCAAACAGCTTCGAGCAGCGGTAAGAGGCGATGGTCGAGATGCCCATTTTGGACATGATCTTGTAAAGGCCTTTGTTGATGCCGTTACGGTAGTTCAGCATCACGGTACGGTAATCTTTGTCGATCGCGCGGGTGTCCACCAGACGAGCCAGCGTTTCGTAGGCCAGGTATGGATAGATCGCCGTCGCACCAAAGCCTAACAGCACGGCAAAGTGGTGCGGATCGCGTGCGCTTGCGGTTTCAACAATGATGTTGGCGTCGCAGCGCAGGCTCTTATCGACCAGACGCGTCTGGATAGCCCCCACCGCCATTGGCGCAGGTACCGGCAGGCGGTTCTTCGCAATATTACGGTCAGACAGCACCAGCAGAACGGTGCCGTTACGCACCATCTGTTCCGCTTTGTCACACAGCGCGTTCACCGTCTCTTCGAGGGTCGCTTCGGTCACGTCGAAGGTGATATCGAGCGTGTCAGCGCGGTAGTGATCCTCTTTCAGCGTGGTGAGCTGTTTGAAATCGGAGTAAAGCAGGATCGGAGATTTAAAGGTCAGGCGGTGAGCCTGGCCTTCTGCCTCGCAGAAGACGTTCATCTCGCGACCAATGCTTGTTGCCAATGACATGACGTGGGCTTCACGCAGCGGGTCGATTGGCGGGTTGGTCACCTGTGCAAACTGTTGACGGAAGTAGTCATAAATTACACGTGGCTGACTGGAGAGCACGGCAAACGGGGTATCGTCACCCATGGAGCCGACAGCCTCCTGGCCGTTTTCACCAAGCACGCGGATGACGGAATCCAGCTCTTCCGCACTGTAGTTAAACTGCTTCTGGAAGCTTGCCAGCGTATCGTCGTCCAGCTCGCGGCTGCCCACTTCTTCGTCCGGCAGATCTTCGAACGGTACCAGACGGCGCACGTTTTTCTCCATCCACTCTTTATAGGGATGGCGGCTCTTCAGATCGTTGTCTGTTTCAGCGGAGTGCAGAATACGCCCACCGCGGGTATCGATAACCATCAGCTCGCCCGGCCCAACACGGCCTTTCTCAACCACTTCGTCAGGCTGGTAATCCCAGATACCGACTTCTGAGGCGCAGGTGATGAGCTTGTCTTTGGTGATGACGTAGCGCGCCGGACGCAGACCGTTACGGTCCAGGTTACAGGCGGCAAAACGACCGTCGGACATGACGATGCCCGCCGGGCCATCCCATGGCTCCATGTGCATGGAGTTAAAGTCAAAGAATGCACGCAGCTCCGGATCCATATCCGGATTGTTCTGCCAGGCCGGTGGCACGAGCAGACGCATGGCACGCACGATATCCATGCCGCCTGCCAGCAGCAGCTCCAGCATGTTATCCATGGAGCTGGAGTCAGAGCCGGTTTCGTTAACGAACGGCGCAGCATCATGCAGGTCCGGGATCAGTGGGGTCTGGAACTTATAGGTACGGGCGCGCGCCCACTGGCGGTTACCGGTGATGGTGTTGATCTCGCCGTTGTGCGCCAGATAGCGGAACGGTTGTGCCAGTGGCCAGCGTGGAACGGTGTTGGTGGAGAAGCGCTGGTGGAACAGGCAAATGGCCGATTCCAGACGCAGGTCCGCCAGGTCCAGGTAGAAGCGCGGCAGGTCAGCCGGCATACACAGACCTTTATAGATGTTCACCAGGTTCGAGAGGCTACAGACATAGAACTCTTTGTCGTCCTGGAGACGTTTTTCAATGCGGCGGCGGGCAATAAACAGACGGCGTTCCATATCACGTGGACGCCAGCCCGCAGGCGCATTAACAAAAATCTGTTCAATACGAGGCAGCGAGGAGAGGGCGATTTCACCGAGCACCCCTTCGTTGGTTGGCACATCGCGCCAGCCGACAATAGACAGGGTTTCACGCTGAAGTTCTTCTTCAACGATGCGGCGTGAGGCGGCAGCTTTTTCAGGATCCTGATTCAGGAACAGCATACCGACAGCGTAGTTTTTGGCTAAACGCCAGCCGCGCTCTTCCGCCACGATACGGAAGAAACGATCCGGTTTTTGCAGCAGCAGGCCGCAACCGTCGCCGGTTTTACCATCGGCAAGGATGGCACCACGGTGCTGCATACGGGCCAGTGCGTGAATAGCAGTACGCACTACCTTGTGGCTAGGTTCGCCTTCTATGTGGGCGATCAGGCCGAAACCACAGTTATCCTTCTCAAGGGATTTATCGTACAACATATCAGTGAACCTCCCCAGGCTCGTCGGGCTTCCCACTGAACCGTGGCGCACAGGCACAGAAAGAGCATGGCGACGGGGTTTGCGTTTCATACGCGGACCTCGCATTCGCCCTCTTTTCATCCTTTCGCGCAGGTAAACAAGTTTGAGGACTTGCTTCAGAGGGAATCTCAATTACTGCATAAATATGATGAGCAGGCCGCTCATCCAGAAAGCTTCCAGCGGATTTCCAACTTATCGGGAATTGGTACACAGGTCAAATGGCAATCTTATTTATACAAAAATGTGCTATAGAGAAGATAATGCATTGTATTTAAAAGATATTTAACTATTTTTACAACCACTAAGCGCCCTGCGAAGTCGCAGCGGAGTGTGATCTGACTCACTATATGAAAGCGGTATTATTGATGCAGCGTGCTGAATGCCGGTTTTTTTACAGGATAATAAACTGCTGTGCGGTTTAAACCCGCATAAAGTCACTGTTTTTCAGTGCTGGCGTTATAAATAAAAAAAACAATCAGAACATAAGGAAAAGTAATCACATTTGGCGTGAATGAAATTGCAGTAATCTTGAGTAGTTATTCAAATAGATAAAGGCCAGCCAGGGCGATTGATCCAGGTCATCGCCGATGGTGGCTAAAAATGGCAGGCTTGTCCCCTTTCTTCGGGACGGTCTATCAGATTATGCAGTTACAGAAATTAGTCAATATGTTTGGTGGGGATCTTTTGCAGCGCTACGGGCAAAAGGTTCACAAGCTGACGCTGCATGGCGGTTTTAGCTGCCCGAATCGCGATGGTACGCTCGGGCGCGGCGGCTGCACCTTCTGTAACGTGGCCTCCTTTGCGGACGAGGCGCAGCAGCATAAATCTATCGCGGAACAGCTCGCGCATCAGGCCCGTCTTGTGAACCGGGCAAAGCAGTATCTGGCCTATTTCCAGGCCTACACCAGCACATGGGCGGAAGTGCAGGTGCTGCGTTCGATGTATCAACAGGCGGTCGCTCAGGCGAACATTGTCGGGCTGTGTGTCGGTACGCGTCCGGACTGCGTGCCTGACGCGGTGCTGGATTTACTCAGCGAGTATAAAGAGCAGGGCTATGAGATCTGGCTGGAACTAGGCCTGCAGAGCGCGCATGACAAAACCCTGCACCGTATTAATCGCGGCCATGATTTTGCCTGCTATCAGCGCACCACGCGCCTTGCCCGCGAACGTGGCCTGAAAGTCTGCACGCATCTGATTGTCGGCCTGCCGGGAGAAGGGCAGCAGCATGGCCTGGAGACGCTGGAAAAAGTCATTGAGACAGGCGTGGACGGGATCAAGCTGCACCCGCTGCATATTGTGCAGGGCAGCATTATGGCCAAAGCCTGGCAAGCCGGGCGGTTAAATGGCATCGCACTCGACGAGTATACGGTAACGGCAGGGGAGATGATCCGTCATACGCCGCCCGAGATTGTCTATCACCGTATCTCCGCCAGCGCCCGTCGTCCAACGCTTCTGGCACCGCTGTGGTGTGAGAACCGCTGGACGGGGATGGTGGAGATTGATCGCTATCTGCATGAGCACGGTGTGCAGGGCTCGGCGCTGGGACGGCCGTGGGTTGCTCCGCTACCGGCGGCGACCGCCTAACAGACTCCCCAGCATGCCGCGCACTATCTGATTCGTGACCTGCCGCGCGGCGCTTTTCGCCATTGTCTGCACAACGCCATCGCGCTTGCCGCCGCGCGGCCCGGTACTGCCAAACAAAATGTCTTTCAGCCCGCCCAGAATGCCGTCATCCACCGCGACTGACTGACCCCTGGCGGGTGGGGCGTCCTGCGAGTCGGTGGTGGCCTGTACCCCTTTTTGCAGCATCTCGAAGGCAGATTCGCGATCCACTTCATCTTCGTATTTCCCGTAAACCGGGGAGTGGTTAATCAGGCCGTTGCGCTCATCGTCCGTTACCGGCCCCATTCGCGAGCAAGGGGCAATCACCATGGCGCGTTCCACAATGGACGGGCTGCCTTTGGCATCCAGGAAGGAGATCAGCGCTTCACCGGTACCCAGCGCCTGAATCGCCGCTTCGGTATCAAAGGCCGGGTTCGCGCGCATGGTTTGTGCGGCAGCTTTGACGGCTTTCTGATCTTTTGGCGTAAAGGCGCGCAGGGCGTGCTGGACGCGATTACCGAGCTGCCCCAGCACGTTATCGGGGATATCCGACGGGTTTTGCGAAACAAACCACACGCCGACGCCTTTGGAGCGGATCAGCCGGATAACCTGCTCGATCTTGTCGAGCAGCACCTGCGGCGCATCGTTGAACAGCAGGTGCGCTTCGTCGAAGAAGAACACCAGCTTCGGCTTCTCAAGGTCGCCCGCCTCCGGCAGCTGTTCGTAAAGTTCAGAGAGCATCCACAGCAGGCTGGCGGCGTAGAGTTTCGGCATCTGATAGAGCTTCTCTGAGCTCAGAATGTTGATGATGCCTTTGCCGTTGCTGTCAGTGCGCATCCAGTCTTTGATATCCAGCATCGGCTCGCCGAAGAAATGCTCTGCACCCTGTTGCTCCAGCGTCAGTAACCCGCGCTGAATGGCCCCCACGGAGGCACTGCTGATGTTGCCGTACTGGTTCTGGAAGGATTTAGCGTTATCGCCGATGTATTGGGTAATGGCGCGCAGATCTTTGAAATCGAGCAGCAGCAGCCCCTGATCGTCGGCAATACGGAAGATGATGTTCAACACCCCGGACTGGACATCGTTGAGATTCAGAAGACGGGCCAGCAGCAGCGGGCCAAGATCGGAGACGGTGGCACGTACCGGATGACCTTTCTCACCAAAGATATCCCAGACAACTACCGGGTTGTTGTGCGGCGTCCAGTCATTGACGCCGATATTTTTCAGACGCTCAAGGAGTTTTTCTGAGGGTGCCCCCTCCTGAGCCACACCGGTTAAATCGCCTTTTACATCGGCCATAAAGACCGGCACGCCAATCTCAGAGAGCGATTCGGCCAGCTTCTGCAGGGTAACGGTTTTCCCCGTCCCGGTGGCGCCGGTGATCAGGCCGTGACGGTTCGCCATCGCAGGCAGTAGAAACAGCTCTTTCTCCAGCGTCCTGGCAATTAACAATGGTGTACTCATGATACTCATCCTCTCTTAGTCCTGGGTGGAGTATAGGCAACCTGACGGCAAAATGGCGTTAAAAATTCCTTACTTTGCGGCGTATTACCCAGCGCGGACTATGCTTTTGCATACGGTTCACAACAAGTTGAGAATGTATGTCCAGATTCTTTTTTAATAATCGCAAACAACTGGTCAACGATGCTATTGAAGGCATTCTGATTTCTGCTCCGCACGGTAACCTCGTCAAGCTTGATGTTGATCCTGCCATTCGCATTGTGGCCCGCAGCGACTGGGACAAGAGCCGCGTGGCGGTGATCTCCGGTGGCGGTTCCGGCCACGAGCCTGCACACGCCGGGTTTGTCGGCAAAGGTATGTTGACGGCAGCAGTGTGCGGCGATCTGTTCGCCTCGCCGAGCGTGGATGCGGTGCTGAATGCCATTGTGGCGGTGACGGGTGACCGTGGCTGCCTGCTGATCGTTAAAAACTACACCGGTGACCGCCTGAATTTTGGTCTGGCGGCAGAAAAGGCGAAACGCTACGGCCTGAAGGTGGAGATGGTCATTGTGGCAGACGATATTGCGCTGCCGGACAACAAACAGCCGCGCGGCATTGCCGGTACGGCGCTGGTTCATAAGATCGCGGGTTATGCCGCAGAGCACGGAAAATCGCTGAGTGAAGTGCGTAATATTGCGCAACAGGCCTGCGATAACCTCTGGAGCCTGGGTGTTGCGATGCAAACGTGTAATCTGCCGGGAAGCGACGAGGAAGAAGGGCGCATTAAGCAAGGTCATGTCGAGCTGGGTCTGGGCATTCATGGTGAGCCGGGGGCTTCCGTCGTGGATACGCAGAACAGTAAAGCGATTATCGACACGCTGGTGACGCCGCTCAAGGCGAAGGCGGGTGACGGGCGCTTCGCAGTGTTGATCAATAACCTGGGGGGCGTATCAGCGCTTGAGATGGCTCTGCTCACCAAAGAGCTGGCCCACTCGGCACTGAAAGATAACCTGGCGTATCTGATTGGCCCGGCACCGCTGGTGAGCGCCCTCGATATGAAGGGCTTTTCGCTGACGCTGCTGAAGTTAAACGATCTGTTCGAAAAAGCCCTTCATGAAGAGGTTGAGACGCTGGGCTGGCAGAAGCCGGTGGCGTTTGCCCCGCTGCGTACCCTGGAGCATAGTGCGATCCATGACCGCGTGGAGTTTACCCCGTCCGCAAATCCGCAGGTGGGCGAATATGTCTCTGTGGTGACAAAGACGTTGATTCAGCTGGAAAACCGTCTGAACGCGCTGGATGCGAAAGTGGGGGATGGCGATACCGGATCCACCTTTGCGCAAGGGGCGCGGGAGATTGCGCAGCGTCTGGAGGAGAACAACCTTCCTCTTAACGACGTGTCGACATTACTTCTGCTGGTGGGCGAGCGGCTGGCAACGGTGATGGGCGGATCGAGTGGCGTATTAATGTCGATCTTTTTCACGGCAGCCGGACAAAAGCTGCATGACGGACAATCGCTTGCGGATGCATTGCTGAGCGGGCTGGCACAGATGAAGCAGTATGGCGGGGCCGATCTCGGCGATCGCACGCTGATCGATGCGCTACAGCCGGCGCTGGAGACGTTGCAGAAAAACGATCTTCAGGCGGCGGCGCAGGCGGCACAGCAGGGCGCAGAGGCAACGGCCAGAATGGGCAAAGCGGGCGCGGGACGTTCGTCGTATGTGAATAAAGAGAATCTGGATGGGGTAATGGATCCGGGAGCGGTTGCGGTGGCAGAGGTGTTTAAGGCCATGGTAGAAGCAAAACGGTAACAACCGTTACCGTTTTTAGTGTTTGCGCCCTCTCCCGGTGGGAGAGGGGTGTGTCACATTAAAAATCTGCTTTCAACACCACACGGTAACGGGCTTTGCCGTCACGCACGTGCTGGATCGCTTCGTTGATTTTCGACATCGGATAGAGTTCGGTGATTGGCGATACTTTCGTGCGCCCGGCGAACTTCATCAGTTTGCGCAACTCGAACGGCGTGCCGGTTGCAGAGCCGGACACGCTGCGATCCCCGCTGATCAGGGTAAACGCCGGAACCGGCAGCGGCTTCAGCACGGCCCCCACCGTATGGAAGTTACCGCCGTAGGTCAGTGCTTCAAAGTACGGCTGCCAGTCGAGATCGACATTAACGGTGTTGATGATCAGATCGAATTGACCCGCCAGTGCTTTCAGCGCGTCTGGATCGCGGCTGTTCACCACTTTATCCGCACCCATCGCCAGCACTTCTTGCTCTTTCGCCGGGTTAGAACTGAATGCCGTCACTTCGCAGCCCATCGCGTGCAGCAGTTTGATGGCAATATGACCGAGACCCCCGATACCAATCACACCCACACGGCTGGTGGCGGTGATATGGTGCATCAGCAGCGGTTTAAAGACGGTAATGCCGCCGCACAGCAGCGGACCTGCGGATTCGATATCAATGCTGTCCGGCAGCGGAATGACCCACTGCCAGTCGGCTCGCAGTTTATCGGCAAAACCGCCCTTGTTGAGGATGGTTGGAACGGCGCCTTCAAGGCAGTTGATCTGGTTGCCGCTGATACAGGCGTCGCAATGACCGCAGCTGCGTGCCGTCCAGCCAATACCCACGCGCTGGCCCACTTTCAGGCCTTTGCCCTGCGCAGCGCTGCCGAGCGCCACGACGCGGCCAATCACTTCGTGTCCGGCGACCAGTGGATAGCTTGAAAAGCCCCATTCGTTGTCGATCATGGAGAGATCCGAGTGGCAGATCCCGCAGTAATCAACCTGTACTTCGACGTCTTCCGCTTTTAGTTCGCCCGCATCGTACTCGTACAGTTCAAGTTCTGCACCCGCCTGCGGTGCGGCGTAGCTTTTTATCTTCGACATCGTATTTCCCCCGTTATGGTGTGAACTGAGAGTGTAGAGCATTCAGTTAACCACCGCTTAACAGAAGAGGGCAGCAAAAGTATTTACAGCGTTTTCAGCATCCTGACTTCGCAATCGACGTGGCCGGTGCAGCCCAGCGGTGCATCAATATGCTCAAAGCCGAGATGTTCATACAGGCCGATGGCCTCTTTGAGGAAGGCGGTTGTTTCGAGGTAACAGCGTGTAAAACCCTGATTGCGGGCATAGTCGAATGCGACCAGCGCCAGTTTCTTCGCCAGGCCTTGTCCGCGAACAGATGGCAGGAAATACATTTTCTGCAGCTCGCAGATATCCGGCTCGCTGCAGCTGAGCGGAGCAACGCCGCCGCCGCCCACCACCTGGCCATTCTGCTCAATAACCCAGTAGGCATGGCCCGGCTGGCTGTAAAGCTGGAACAGCTCGTCCAGATTTGGATCAGCAACCGTATAGCCTTTATCAGCCGTCAGGCCATATTCGGCAGAAACCGTACGGATAACGGCGGCGATAGCCGGGTTGTCCTGCACAGCGATCCGACGCATCGTCGTCGCGACGGGGGTAATCACGCTCATAGCATTACTCATTACAAAAATTGACACACAACTGCTGTTAATAGCACCGCAGAAAGGGGAGTGCAAGCGAGGAGTTTTCAGGAAGAATACCCCTTACGCCCTGAAGCGTAAGGGGTAAAAGCATTACAGGGCCGCAATCACCGCCTGCTGCTCAATCAGCTTGGTCTTCGCATCGGCGAAAGCAACCAGGCGTTCACGCTCTTTGGCGATGACCGCTTCCGGCGCGCGGGCGACAAAGCCTTCGTTCGCCAGTTTGCTTTCGATTTTGCCAATTTCCACGTCGACTTTTGCCACTTCTTTTGCCAGACGTGCCAGCTCAGCGTCTTTGTCGACGAGACCCGCCATTGGGATCAGCAGTTCGGCGCCGTCGATGATTTTCGTCACGGAGACCGGACCTTTGTCATCGGCTGGCAGCACGGTGATGCTTTCCAGACGCGCCATGGTTTTCAGGAAGGTATTGTTCTCGGTGACACGACGAACAGCCGCGTCGCTGCAACCGCGCAGGAGCAGTTCCAGCGGTTTGCCCGGGGCGATGTTCATTTCTGCACGGATGTTACGTACAGCAACGATCGCCTGCTTCAGCCACTCGGTATCCGCTGAGGCAGCTTCATCCACTTTAGCGGCATCGAATTCCGGGAACGGCTGCAGCATGATGGTGTCGGCGTTGATGCCCGCGATCGCTTTCACACGCTGCCAGATGGTTTCGGTGATAAATGGAATGATCGGGTGCGCCAGACGCAGCAGGCCTTCCAGCACAGTGATCAGCGTGTTACGCGTACCGCGCAGTTCTGCCTCCGTTCCGCCGTTCATGACCGGCTTCGCCAGCTCCAGGTACCAGTCACAGAACTGGTTCCAGGTGAATTCGTACAGAATGCCCGCCGCGATGTCGAAGCGGTAGCTGTCCAGCGCCTCGCGGAATGCTTTCACCGTCTGGTTGAATTCCGCCAGGATCCAGCGGTCGGCCAGAGAGAGGACCATTTCGCCGCCGTTGAAGCCGCAATCCTGATCTTCAGTGTTCATCAGCACGAAGCGGCTGGCGTTCCACAGTTTGTTACAGAAGTTACGGTAACCTTCCAGACGCTTCATGTCCCAGTTGATGTCGCGACCGGTGGAGGCCAGCGCCGCCAGGGTGAAACGCAGGGCGTCAGTACCGTGAGATTCAATCCCGTTCGGGAACTGTTTCTCGGTGCGCTTGCGGATCTTCTCTGCCAGCTGTGGCTGCATCATGTTACCGGTGCGTTTTTCCAGCAGCTCTTCCAGGGAGATCCCGTCCACCATATCCAGCGGGTCAATGACGTTGCCCTTGGATTTGGACATCTTCTGGCCTTCATCGTCACGGATAAGACCGGTCATATAGACGGTATGGAACGGAACCTGCGGCTTGCCGTTTTCATCTTTAATGAAGTGCATGGTCATCATGATCATGCGGGCAATCCAGAAGAAGATGATATCGAAGCCGGAGACCATCACGCTGGTTGGGTGGAACTGACGCAGCGCGTCGGTGTTCTCTGGCCAGCCGAGGGTGGAGAAGGTCCACAGCGCGGAGGAGAACCAGGTATCCAGCACGTCTTCGTCCTGACGCAGGGCAACGTCTGCGCTCAGGTTGTTTTCCTGACGCACTTCATCTTCGCTGCGGCCAACGTATACGTTGCCTTCGTTGTCGTACCATGCCGGGATACGGTGACCCCACCACAGCTGACGGGAGATACACCAGTCCTGAATATCGCGCATCCAGGAGAAGTACATGTTTTCGTACTGCTTCGGCACGAACTGAATGCTGCCGTTTTCAACCGCTTCAACAGCCGGTTTTGCCAGCACGTCGGCACGCACATACCACTGGTCGGTCAGCATTGGCTCGATAACCACGCCACCACGGTCGCCGTACGGCACGGTCAGATCGTGAGGTTTAATCTCTTCCAGCAGGCCGAGTGCGTCAACGGCAGCCACAATCGCTTTACGCGCGGCAAAGCGTTCCAGCTTCTGGAACTCCGCCGGAATGTCGCTTGAGTAAACGTCGGATTCGTTGCCTTTGGTGTCATACACTTCTGCGCTTTCACGGATGTCACCGTCGAAGGTCAGAATGTTGATCATCGGCAGGGCGTGACGACGACCCACTTCGTAGTCGTTGAAGTCGTGCGCCGGGGTGATTTTCACGCAGCCGGTGCCTTTTTCCATGTCGGCGTGTTCGTCGCCCACTATCGGAATGCGGCGGTTCACCAGCGGCAGCACCACGAATTTGCCAATCAGATCTTTATAACGCGGATCTTCCGGGTTAACGGCCACGCCGGTATCGCCCAGCAGGGTTTCCGGACGGGTGGTCGCCACCACTAAGTAATCTTTACCGTCTGCGGTTTTCGCGCCGTCTGCCAGCGGATAGCGGATGTGCCACATGGAGCCTTTAGACTCGCGGTTTTCCACTTCCAGGTCAGAGATCGCGGTGCGCAGTTTCGGGTCCCAGTTAACCAGGCGTTTGCCACGGTAAATCAGGTCTTCTTTGTACAGACGGACGAACACTTCTTTTACGGCGTTGGAAAGGCCTTCGTCCATGGTGAAACGCTCGCGCTCCCAGTCTACGGAGTTACCGAGACGGCGCATCTGACGGGTAATGGTGCCGCCAGATTCTGCTTTCCACTGCCAGATTTTGTCGATAAAGGCGTCGCGACCGTAATCGTGACGGGTTTTACCCTCTTCAGCGGCAATCTTACGCTCAACCACCATCTGGGTCGCGATACCCGCGTGGTCAGTCCCCGCCTGCCACAGGGTGTTTTTGCCCTGCATGCGCTGGTAGCGGATCATGGTATCCATGATGGTCTGCTGGAAGGCATGACCCATATGCAAACTGCCGGTGACGTTCGGCGGCGGGATCATGATGCAGAAGGACTCTTTGCTTTCATCGCCGTTAGGCTTGAAATAGCCCTGCTGTTCCCAGTGCTCGTAAAGCGGCTGTTCGATATCGCGTGGGTTATATGTCTTTTCCATTATTTCCAGGTTGCCGTATTCAGGTTAAAACCAGCCAGGCGGTACGCTTTGTAGCGTTCGCGCGCCAGTTGTTTCAAGGATTCTTCGTAAGGGACAAAGTCTACCACTTCTGTGAAAGCGGTGGCAAAATCTGCAAAATCTATCCGCAGGCTAATCAGAATATCGCGCGCGCTGCTGTTGCGCTTTTGCGGCCAGGCTATCTCGACCGGTGCGCCGCCGCGCGGCCCTTCGCCAGACAGGTTATGCGGTACAAAACTCTCCGGCGGGCGCGCCCACAGCGCTTCGTCAAGACGAATCGCCTGCTGTTCATCTTCACAGGCAATCAGAACCCGCTTACCTGCGCGCCAACGTTCTGCGGCAATTTCACACACCAGCTGTTCTACGGCGCTGAGGCCATCCTGATGGGTGTCATTGTCCAGAAGGTAGAACGTTGCATTCTTCATATATGGGGCTTCTTGTGCTCACTTTAAATACTTAAGCCGGGTGGCGGCTTCGCCTTACCCGGCCTACGGTTTACTGCCGTTTTGACTTACTCGTCGCCATTAAATCCGGCGCGGTTTAGCAGAAACTGCGACAGCAACGCAACCGGACGACCGGTCGCGCCTTTGGCTTTTCCGGAGCGCCATGCGGTGCCGGCAATATCCAGGTGCGCCCAGTTGTACTTGCGGGTGAAGCGTGCCAGGAAGCAGCCCGCGGTGATGGCACCACCAGGACGGCCGCCGATGTTCGCCATGTCCGCAAAGTTAGATTCCAGCTGTTCCTGGTATTCGTCACCCAGTGGCAGACGCCATGCGCGGTCACCGGCTTGTTCGGACGCGCCGATAAGCTCGTGCGCCAGCGGATTGTGGTTCGACATCAGGCCGGTGATGTGGTGGCCCAGCGCGATCACGCAGGCACCGGTCAGGGTGGCCACGTCGATCACCACGTCAGGTTCGAAGCGTTCAACGTAGGTTAATACGTCGCACAGCACCAGACGGCCCTCGGCATCGGTGTTCAGCACCTCAACGGTCTGGCCGGACATGGTGGTCAGGACATCACCCGGACGATAAGCGCGTCCACCCGGCATGTTTTCGCAGCCCGCCAGCACGCCGATAACATTAATCGGTAACTGAAGTTCAGCCACCATACGCATCACGCCATACACCGCCGCTGCACCACACATGTCGTACTTCATCTCATCCATGCCTTCAGAAGGCTTGATGGAGATACCACCGGAGTCGAAGGTCAGGCCTTTACCGACCAGCACAACAGGACGCGCGTCTTCTGACGGATTGCCCTTGTATTCGATAACCGACATCAGGGATTCGTTCTGCGAGCCGTTGCCCACCGCCAGGTAAGAGTGCATACCCAGCTCTTTCATCTGCTGTTCGCCGATAACGCGGGTGATGACATTTTTGCTGTAGGAGTCAGCCAGCTGGCGCGCCTGAGAAGCCAGATAGGCGGCGTTACAGATATTAGGCGGCATGTTGCCCAGATCTTTTGCGGCTTTAATCCCGGCGGCAATCGCCAGACCGTGCTGGATGGCGCGCTCGCCGCTGGTGAGTTCGCGACGGGTTGGCACGTTAAAGACCATTTTACGCAGCGGACGACGCGGCTCGCTTTTGTTGGTCTTGAGCTGATCGAAGCTGTACAGGCTCTCTTTTGCGGTTTCGACAGCCTGGCGCACTTTCCAGTAGGTGTTACGACCTTTGACGTGCAGTTCGGTCAGGAAGCAAACGGCTTCCATTGAGCCGGTGTCATTCAGGGTATTAATTGTTTTCTGAATCACCTGCTTATACTGACGTTCATCCAGCTCGCGCTCTTTACCGCAGCCAATCAGCAGAATACGTTCGGACAGCACGTTCGGAACATGGTGCAGTAACAGCGTCTGCCCAGGTTTGCCTTCCAGTTCGCCACGGCGCAGCAGGGCGCTAATGTAGCCGTCACTGATTTTATCGAGTTGCTCGGCGATCGGGGAGAGTCGGCGTGGTTCAAAGACGCCCACAACGATGCAGGCACTCCGCTGTTTCTCCGGGCTACCGCTTTTTACACTGAACTCCATGCACTACGCTCCTGAATCTTAAAGACAACAGCGGCTGCTACGGATAGAATTGAAACCTTTCGTAACTCAAGTCCGCTGTTGTGGTGACTTCGTGTTAATCTTACGTTATTACGGTTTCGACACGTCAGAAAAAGTCCTGAAGCGTGAATCCGCCGGGTGTTTTAATCTTAGCGATGATTTCGACGACTCAAGAGAATAAATGACGTTTAAGCCATGAAACAAGCGATTTTCCAGCAAAGAGACGGGTTTTTACGGGCGTATTTAAAGTGATAATCATAAGATATCTGGTGCGGGAGACGCTCAAAAGCCAACTGGCGATCCTCTTCATCCTGCTGCTGATTTTTTTCTGTCAGAAGCTGGTCAAGATCCTCGGTGCGGCCGTTGACGGCGAAATTCCAACGAATCTGGTGCTTTCCCTGCTTGGTTTAGGGATCCCGGAAATGGCGCAGCTTATTCTGCCGCTAAGTCTTTTCCTCGGTCTGCTCATGACGCTCGGTAAGCTTTATACCGAGAGTGAAATCACGGTGATGCATGCCTGTGGTTTGAGCAAGGCTGTTCTGGTGAAAGCCGCCATGATACTGGCGCTGTTCACGGGTATCGTCGCCGCGGTGAATGTGATGTGGGCGGGTCCAATGTCCTCTCGTCATCAGGATGAAGTGCTGGCTGAAGCAAAAGCGAACCCCGGTATGGCGGCATTAGCGCAGGGGCAGTTCCAGCAGGCGACCGACGGAAACTCAGTGCTGTTTATTGAGAGCGTCGACGGCAGTAAATTCAACGACGTCTTCCTGGCACAACTGCGGACCAAAGGAAACGCCCGTCCATCGGTGGTGGTGGCAGACTCCGGTCAGCTTGCGCAGCGCAAAGATGGTTCCCAGGTCGTGACGCTGAATAAAGGCACCCGCTTTGAAGGCACCGCGATGCTTCGTGACTTCCGTATTACGGATTTCCAGAACTATCAGGCCATTATTGGTCATCAGGCGGTGGCGCTCGATCCAACGGATACCGAGCAAATGGATATGCGTACGCTGTGGAACACTGATACTGACAGAGCGCGTGCGGAGTTCCACTGGCGTATTACGCTCGTCTTCACCGTATTTATGATGGCATTGATTGTCGTGCCGCTGAGCGTGGTGAACCCGCGTCAGGGACGCGTGCTCTCAATGCTGCCGGCGATGCTGCTGTACCTGATCTACTTCCTGCTGCAAACCTCGATTCGTTCTAACGGCGCGAAGGGTAAGCTGGACCCGATGGTCTGGACGTGGTTCGTCAACAGCCTGTACATCTTACTGGCGCTGGGATTAAACCTGTGGGATACGGTGCCAGTGCGCCGCATACGTGCCCGATTTTCGCGTAAAGGAGCCATCTAATGCAGGCGTTTGGCGTTCTTGATCGCTATATCGGTAAAACCATTTTCACCACCATCATGATGACGTTGTTCATGCTGGTGTCGCTCTCCGGCATTATTAAATTTGTCGATCAGCTGAAAAAAGCCGGGCAAGGGAGCTACGACGCGCTGGGCGCAGGGATGTATACCCTGCTCAGCGTGCCAAAAGATGTGCAGATCTTCTTCCCGATGGCGGCCCTGCTGGGCGCGCTGCTGGGGCTGGGGATGCTGGCACAGCGCAGCGAACTGGTTGTGATGCAGGCATCGGGCTTTACCCGTTTGCAGGTGGCGCTGTCGGTCATGAAAACCGCGATCCCACTGGTGCTGCTGACCATGGCGATTGGCGAGTGGGTGGCACCGCAGGGCGAACAGATGGCGCGTAACTATCGTGCCCAGGCGATGTATGGCGGTTCACTGCTCTCTACACAGCAAGGGTTATGGGCGAAAGATGGCCAGAACTTCGTCTATATCGAACGCGTGAAAGGGGATGATGAACTGGGCGGCGTGAGTATTTACGCCTTCAATGATGAGCGTCGTTTACAGTCTGTACGTCACGCATCGTCAGCGAAGTTTGACCCCGAACACAAGCAGTGGCGGTTATCCCAGGTTGACGAGTCTGACCTGACGAACCCAAAACAGATCACCGGCTCTCAGACGGTGTCCGGGACGTGGAAAACCAACCTCACGCCGGACAAACTCGGGGTGGTGGCGCTGGATCCGGACGCGCTCTCCATCAGCGGGTTGCACAACTACGTCAAATACCTGAAGTCGAGCGGGCAGGATGCCGGGCGTTATCAGCTCAATATGTGGAGCAAAATCTTCCAGCCGATGTCCGTGGCGGTGATGATGCTGATGGCCCTGTCGTTTATCTTTGGCCCGCTGCGTAGCGTGCCGATGGGTGTTCGTGTGGTCACCGGGATCAGCTTCGGCTTTGTATTCTACGTCCTCGATCAGATCTTTGGCCCGCTGACGCTGGTTTACGGCATTCCGCCAATTATTGGTGCGCTGCTGCCGAGCGCCAGCTTCCTGCTGATCAGCCTCTGGCTGCTGCTGAAACGCTCCTGATTGTCCTCTCCTCGCTTCCGGTTAGCCGGAAGCGAGGCTAATCTCCTGTTTCACCCCGCACTTTTTCTCACAACCTTCAACGTCCCGCCGCGAATTTGAGTATTATTGAGCGATAAAGTCGTGAAGGGATCCTCTATGAAGCAAATTCGAATGCTTGCCCAGTACTACGTCGACCTGATGATGAAGCTCGGGCTGGTGCGTTTCTCCATGCTGCTGGCGCTGGCGCTGGTTGTTCTGGCCATTGTCGTGCAAATGGCCGTGACCATGGTGTTGCATGGTCAGGTCGAGAGTATCGACGTCATCCGCTCTATCTTCTTCGGTTTGCTGATCACCCCCTGGGCGGTCTATTTTCTTTCCGTCGTCGTTGAACAACTGGAAGAGTCCCGTCAGCGCTTGTCAAAACTGGTTGATAAGCTGGAAGAGATGCGTGAGCGCGATTTAAAGCTCAACGTCCAGCTGAAAGACAACATTGCCCAGCTTAACCAGGAGATTTCAGATCGTGAGAAGGCGGAAGCCGAGCGTCAGGCGACGCTTGAGCAGCTGAAAATCGAAATGAAAGAGCGTGAGGTGACGCAGATCCAGCTTGAGCAGCAATCCTCTTTCCTGCGTTCATTCCTTGATGCTTCTCCGGATCTGGTTTTCTACCGCAACGAAGACAAAGAGTTCTCCGGCTGTAACCGGGCGATGGAGCTGCTGACCGGCAAAAGCGAAAAGCAGCTGATCCACCTGAAACCCCAGGATGTGTACTCCGAAGAGGCGGCCGCCAAGGTCATGGAGACGGACGAAAAAGTCTTCCGCCACAATGTCTCGCTGACCTATGAACAGTGGCTGGATTACCCGGACGGGCGTAAAGCCTGCTTTGAGATCCGTAAAGTGCCGTACTACGACCGCGTCGGGAAACGCCACGGCCTGATGGGCTTTGGCCGCGATATCACCGAGCGTAAGCGTTATCAGGATGCCCTTGAGCGCGCCAGCCGCGATAAGACGACCTTCATCTCCACCATAAGCCATGAACTGCGTACCCCGTTGAACGGCATCGTCGGCTTAAGCCGTATTCTGCTGGACACCGACCTGACGGCGGAACAGGAAAAATACCTCAAAACGATCCATGTCTCGGCGGTCACGCTGGGGAATATCTTCAACGATATTATTGACATGGATAAGATGGAGCGCCGTAAAGTCCAGCTTGATAACCAGCCGGTTGATTTCACCAGCTTCCTTGCCGATCTGGAAAACCTGTCCGGCCTGCAGGCGCAGCAGAAGGGGCTGAGCTTTGTCATGGAGCCAACCCTGCCGCTGCCGCACAAAGTGGTCACGGACGGCACGCGTCTGCGCCAAATCCTCTGGAACCTGATCAGCAACGCGGTGAAATTTACCCAGCAGGGGCAGGTGGCGGTGCGTATCCGCTATGACGAAGGCGACATGCTGCACTTTGAGGTGGAAGACTCAGGCATTGGCATTCCGCAGGAAGAGCAGGACAAAATCTTTGCCATGTATTATCAGGTGAAGGACAGCAACGGTGGTAAGCCTGCTACCGGCACGGGCATTGGCCTTGCGGTATCGAAACGGCTCGCGAAGAGCATGGGCGGTGATATCACCGTGGCCAGCCAGGCGGGCAAAGGCTCGACCTTTACGCTGACGGTGCATGCCCCGGCGGTGGCAGAAGAGGTTGAGGATACCTTTGAACAAGACGATATGCCGCTCCCGGCGCTGCATGTTCTGCTGGTCGAAGACATCGAGCTGAACGTGATTGTGGCGCGCTCGGTGCTGGAAAAACTGGGTAACAGCGTGGACGTGGCGATGACCGGTAAAGCCGCGCTGGAGATGTTTAAACCGGGCGAATATGACCTCGTCCTGCTGGATATTCAACTGCCGGACATGACCGGGCTGGATATCTCCCGTGCGCTGACAACGCAGTATGCCGCCGATGAACTGCCGCCGCTGGTCGCGCTGACGGCCAACGCCCTGAAAGATAAAAAAGAGTACCTCGATGCCGGTATGGATGATGTGCTCAGCAAGCCGCTGGCGGTGCCTGCTCTGACCGCCATGATCAAGAAGTTCTGGGATACCCATGATGAAGAGGAGAGCACCATGACGTCTGTTGATAGCGCGAAGGCCCAAACGATTCTGGATACTGCGATGCTGGAGCAGTACATCGACCTGGTTGGCCCAAAACTGATTACCGATGGTCTGGCCGTGTTCGAAAAAATGATGCCTGGCTACCTGAGCGTGCTGGAGTCCAACCTGACCGCACGCGATCAGAAAGGCATTGTGGAAGAAGGACATAAGATCAAAGGTGCTGCAGGCTCTGTCGGGTTACGCCACTTACAGCAGTTGGGACAACAGATTCAGTCACCTGATTTACCGGCATGGGAAGATAACGTGGGTGATTGGGTCGAGGAGATGAAACAAGAGTGGCAGAACGATGTGGCGGTGCTCAAAGCCTGGGTGGATGCCAGAAAAAAATGACCCCGGCTTAACCGGGGTGCGCGAATACTGCGCCAACACCAGGGAAATCGTGGCTGCGCCTGATTTTTCGTGTTGTTTTCGCATGGGCGCCGCCTGAAAATTTAGGCCGCACGCAGATAAGATAGCAAATCTTAAATGGTTTGTTACATGAATCAGTGAAATGTGTGAAGCATAGCGTTTTAATCAAAATTAATTATGTGCTTCAGCAAGTTGCAAAGAAGGAACGTCAGGATGAAAAAGGTTGGTGTCGTACTGAGCGGATGCGGTGTTTACGATGGTTCAGAAATTCATGAAGCCGTCATCACGCTGCTGGCCCTGGCAAGGCAGGGGGCGGAAGCGATCTGTTTCGCGCCAGACAAAAAGCAGGCAGATGTGATTAATCATCTGACCGGAGAGGCCATGGCGGAAACCCGTAACGTACTGATTGAAGCGGCGCGTATTGCGCGTGGCGATGTCCACCCCCTTATTCAGGCGGACGCCGCTGAGCTCGATGCGTTAATCGTGCCGGGCGGGTTTGGGGCGGCCAAAAATCTCAGTACCTTTGCTTCAGAAGGGGCGGCGTGTCAGATCGATCCCCATTTAAAAGCGCTGTCGCAGGCAATGCACGCGGCAGGTAAACCGCAGGGCTTTATCTGTATCGCGCCGGCAATGCTGCCTAAAATTTTTGATTTCCCGCTGCGGCTGACAATCGGCACCGATATTGATACCGCAGAAATCATCGAGGAGATGGGCGGCGAGCACGTACCTTGTCCGGTGGATGACATTGTGGTGGATGAAGACAACAAGGTCGTTACCACGCCTGCCTGGATGCTGGCGCAGAATATTGCCGAGGCCGCTGCAGGCATCGAAAAACTGGTGGCCATAGTGCTGGTGATGACTGAATGAGTCGTAAATTCGGCGCAGGCGCGTGGGTGAAACGCGCCCTGTTGCGCATCGTTCTCGTGCTCGCGGTATTCTGGGGCGGCGGACTCGCCTTATTCAGCATTATGCCGGTCCCGTTTTCGGCCGTGATGGTCGAGCGTCAGCTTGGGGCATGGCTCAGCGGTGATTTCAGCTATGTGGCCCACTCGGACTGGGTAAGTATGGATGAGATCTCACCTTTTATGGGGCTGGCGGTCATTGCGGCAGAGGATCAGAAATTCCCGGAACACTGGGGGTTTGACGTGGCGGCAATCGAGAAAGCGCTGGCGCACAATGAACGCCACGAAAACCGCGTCCGTGGGGCATCGACATTATCGCAGCAAACCGCAAAGAATCTGTTCCTGTGGGACGGTCGCAGCTGGGTACGAAAAGGGCTGGAAGCGGGGTTGACGCTGGGGATGGAAACGGTCTGGAGCAAAAAACGCATTCTGACCGTCTATCTCAATATTGCTGAGTTTGGCGATGGTGTGTTTGGTGTGGAGGCCGCCGCGCAGCGCTATTTCAATAAACCGGCCAGCCGACTGAGTATGTCCGAAGCAGCGCTCCTGGCTGCCGTCTTGCCTAATCCCATCCGCTTTAAGGCCAGTGCCCCGTCCGGGTACGTGCGAAGCCGTCAGGCGTGGATCATGCGCCAGATGCGTCAGTTAGGCGGGGAAGGGTTTATGCAGCGCAATAAATTAATGTAGGGCGGGTAAGCGCAGCGCCACCCGCCAGCGGGGCTGAAATTAATCCTCGTCAAACCCGGCGTTAAACAGCGCAATCACCGCCGCCAGCGCTTCCTCTTCCTGTGGGCCGGTGGCTTCGACTTCAATCTGGCGACCTTTGGCGGAATCCAGCATCAGCAGTGCAATGACGCTGTTTGCTTCCGCTTCGGTCCCTTCATCATTTCGTAGCAGAACTTCCGCATCGAAACCCTGCATCAGTTCGAACAGCTTCATCGCCGGGCGTGCGTGCATGCCCAGCTTATTGGTGATCTCAACGGTTTGTTTTACGGTCATGTTTTACGTTTTTCCAGCGTGCGATGACGGGACTGAACGTTCTTTCCGCGTGAACGGAAATAGTCGGCCAGCTGTTCGGCGATATAGACCGAACGATGTTTACCGCCGGTACAGCCAATCGCCACCGTCAGATAGCTACGATTGTTTGTCTCCAGCATAGGTAACCATAGCTCAAGGTAGCTTCGCGTCTGGTAGATAAAATTGTGAACTTCTGTGTGCCTGTCGAGGAACGCCGCGACGGGTTTATCCAGACCGGTCATTGGACGCAGTTTCGGATCCCAGTGGGGGTTTGGCAGGAAGCGCACGTCGAAAACATAATCCGCATCGATAGGTATGCCGTGCTTAAAGCCGAATGACTCAAACACCATTGTCAGTTCACGCTCGCGTTTGCCCAGTAAACGGGTACGAAGCATTTCTGCCAGCTCGTGAACGGACATTTCGGAGGTGTCGACAATCAAATCGGCACGTGAGCGCAGGGGCTCCAGCAGGTCGCTCTCTTCGTCGATTGCGCTCTCCAGAGAGAGGTTCTTGCTGGAAAGCGGGTGCAAACGACGGGTATCGCTGTAGCGACGGATCAGTGTGTTGCGGTCCGCATCAAGGAACAACAGCTGAGGTGAAAACGTGTCCGGCAGGTTGCTCATCGCCTGTTCAAAGATTTCTGGCGATTCAGGCATGTTACGGACGTCGATGCTGACGGCGGCAGAGATTTGTCTGTCTGCAAGGGTGCGTGCCAGCTCGGGCAGCAGTACCACCGGCAGGTTATCTACGCAGTAAAAACCCATGTCTTCCAGCGCGCGCAGGGCGACGGATTTCCCCGACCCTGAACGGCCACTGACAATCATCAGCACCATGTTCCGTTTCTCCTCAGGACAACAGATGTGAAGGCCATCTCCTGGTTATGCCTCATCCTGACTGCCTTCTGCTTCAGTGATAATTTCATAAAGCTCTTCATCACTTTGCGCTGAGCGCAGTCGACGGCAGATGGTTTTATCGGCCAGGCGTTTAGCGACCAGTGAAAGCGTATGCAGATGGGTTTTCGTCTGATCGGCAGGAACCAGCAGCGCGAAGAGGAGATCAACGGGCTGGTTATCGATGGCATCAAAGGCAATAGGCGTTTCCAGTTGCACAAACACACCGACGGCACGCAGGGTGTCCTCTTCCAGTTTGCCATGCGGGATCGCAATGCCGTTGCCGATACCGGTACTGCCCATTTTTTCACGGGTCAGGATGGCTTCGAATACGACCTGCGGTGGCAGGCCCAGCTGTTTTGCGGCCAGTTCACTGATAATCTCCAGCGCACGTTTTTTGCTCTGGCAGTGAACGCCACTGCGGGTACATTCCTGGTTAAGGACATTGCTCAATTGAAGAGCGGAATCGTTGTTCATCATAATTTCACCTAAGCGCTAACTGTACAAATGGCCTGTTGTGCTCCACAACAGGCCTTCCTGCACCCGTTAACTGCCCGGACAATTAGTGTTGTTTCAGTTTATCTTTATGTTTATTGAGCTGTCTTGCAAGCTTATCAATCAAGCCGTCGATAGCAGCGTACATGTCTTGCCCTTCCGCACTGGCGTGGAGTTCGCCCCCATTGACATGCAGGGTTGCATCCGAGATATGAGTCACTTTCTCCACTTTCAACACAATATAGACCTGATTGATCCTTTCGAAATACTGCTCGAGTTTTGCGAATTTCGTGTTCAGAAAGTCGCGTAAAGCTTCAGTAATTTCGACGTTTTGTCCAGTGATGTTGAGCTGCATAGTGTCTTCCTTATCGGTTGTGTCAGACCAGCTGTTTACGCTGGTTAGACGGCGGAATGGATAAAGACTCTCGATACTTCGCAACAGTACGACGTGCCACCATAATACCCTGGTCGGACAGCATGGTGGTTAACTTACTGTCGCTCAGTGGCTTCGCGGGGTTCTCCGCGGCGATCAACTTCTTCACCAGTGCACGAATCGCCGTTGACGAGGCTTCGCCACCGCCTTCGGTATTCACATGACTGGAGAAGAAATACTTAAGCTCAACTATACCGCGAGGACTGTGCAGATACTTCTGCGTGGTCACGCGGGAAATCGTTGATTCATGCATCTCGACGGCCTGGGCGATATCCGCCAGCACCATCGGTTTCATATACTCTTCGCCCTGCTCAAAGAAAGCCTGCTGTTGTTCGACGATACAGCGGCTCACACGCAACAGCGTATCATTGCGGCTCTCCAGGCTTTTGATTAACCAACGCGCTTCCTGCAGATTGCTACGAATATACTGGTTGTCGGCGTCGTTACGCGCGCTGGTGCACATGGAGGCATATTGCTGATTGATTTGCAGGCGAGGAATGCTGTCTGAATTGAGTTCAACGACCCAGCGGCCGTTGTGTTTTCTGACCAGCACGTCAGGTATGACGTATTCAGGCTCACTGGTCTGGATCGACTGGCCGGGGCGAGGATCGAGCGACTGAATCAGGTTAACCGCCTCTTTCAGCACCTCTTCTTTCAGACGCGTAACGCGCATCAGGGTACGGAAATCATGGTTAGCCAGCAGATCCAGATGATCGCTGATGATTAAGCGGGCTTCATCGATCCAGGGCGTCTCTTTGCTGAACTGCGAAAGCTGGATCAGCAGACAGTCGCGCAGGTCTTTCGCTGCTACGCCCACCGGGTCGAAACGCTGAATGCGCTTCAGAACGGCTTCTATCTCTTCGAGTTCAATCTCGTCATCGCCCATGCTTTCCAGAATATCGTCCAGCGTGACGGTCAGATAGCCGGTATCGTCAACGGCATCGACGATGGAGGTGGCAATCGCGCGATCGGTATCGGAGAAAGGGGTTAGCTCCACCTGCCACATCAGGTAATCCTGTAGTGACTGGGTGGTTTCACCCTGATAGACCGGTAGCTCATCGTCCTGGTAGTCTGCACGCGTGCCGGAAGGGGTTCCGGCGGTGTAGATTTCATCCCAGCTGGCATCCAGCGGAAGCTCATCCGGCATCTCTTTTTGTTCGAGTGCATCGGCGGTATCGAGGGCTTCCGTGTCCTGTGATTGCTGAGTGTCTACCTCGTCATGAAGATCGGCTTGCTCCAGCAGCGGATTGCTGTCCAGCGCTTGCTGGAGCTCCTGCTGGAGTTCTAATGTGGACAGTTGCAACAGGCGAATCGCCTGCTGTAACTGCGGCGTCATCGCCAGTTGTTGGCTGAGCCTTAATTGCAAACCTTGCTTCATGTTCAGAGCATTTTTCTCCGGTTCGGCGTTACGTTACCTCTACCCTATCAGAGTCTGAAGTCTTCCCCAAGATAGACGCGCTTAACATGATCATCTTCGAGGATCTGCTGTGGCGTACCGTGGGCGATCAGGTTGCCCTGGCTCACGATATACGCACGTTCACATACGGCCAGTGTTTCACGGACGTTGTGGTCAGTAATCAACACGCCAAGACCGCTGTCGCGCAGATGCTCAATAATACGTTTAATGTCGATAACGGAGATGGGGTCAACGCCTGCAAATGGTTCATCCAGCAGGATGAACTTCGGGTTTGCTGCCAACGCGCGTGCAATTTCAACACGGCGGCGTTCCCCCCCGGACAGCGCCTGACCGAGGCTATCGCGCAGGTGCTCAATGTGAAACTCTTCCATCAGCTCGTTGGCGCGATCCTGACGCTGTTCGCTGGTCAGGTCATCACGAATTTGTAGAACGGCCATCAGGTTATCGAAGACGCTCAGGCGACGGAAAATGGAGGCTTCCTGCGGCAGGTAGCCAATACCACGGCGTGCGCGCGCATGCAGTGGCAGAAGGCTGATGTCTTCATCATCAATGATGATGTTACCGGCATCGCGTGGGACAATACCCACGACCATGTAGAAGGTCGTGGTTTTACCTGCACCGTTTGGACCAAGCAGGCCTACAATTTCGCCGGAGTTGACGGTCAGACTGACATCTTCCACGACACGGCGGCCCTTATAGGCCTTCGCGAGATTTTTTGCAGTTAATGTTGCCATAACGAATTAGTTACTCTTCTTCTGTGCCGGGGCCTGGCCCTTGCCTTTGTCCTGCAGCTGAGACGGCACTAACACGGTGGTGACGCGTTTGCCTTTCTCGCTGGAGGCCTGCATTTTTTGCTCTTTCACCAGATAGGTGATCTTATCGCCGGTGATATTGCTATCGAGCTGTTCCAGATAGGCGTTACCGGTAAGGATGACCAGATCTTTCGCCAGTTCATAATGCATGTGGCTGGCATGGCCCTTCACTGGCTTGCCGTTGTCCTGCATCTGGTAGAACGTGGCCGGGTTGCCGTAGCCATCAATGATCTCTTTGCCCTGTTCGCCACCTGGACGGGTAACGACCACCTTATCGGCGTTAATCTTGATGGTGCCCTGGGTCATGACCACGTTGCCGGTAAAGGTAACGACATTACCCTGCATATCAAGAGACTGCGTATCGGACTCGATATGGATCGGCTGTTCGGTATCGCCAGTAACAGCAAGCGCGGGAAGACTGGCCGCCAGCATCGCGCTGGCGATAATTACTTTAAGGCTGAGTTTGTTTGTTTTGAATTTCATAGGAGGTTCTAACCTTTTCAATCAGCTCGGCGTTTTTGCTGCGTAAGTTCCCGCGCATTCTTAAACCGCTGGAATTAAATGTTGTGCCGTACAGAGTGACCAGATCCTGCGACGTCACATCCTGAGTAACCAGGTTGATCTGGGCATTATCTGTCGTAATTTTGCGCAGTTGTGAGTCAGCGGTCAGGGCGTTGACTTCAACATGGCCATAAAGATAAAGCATACGGTCATTCGTCAGTTTTGCCCGGTCAGACTTAATCGACCACGTCGGCACTTTGTCCTTATCAAACGTCGTCATGACCGGCTGGGTAAACCACGAAATACCGTCATCTGAAAAATATTCAACGTGCTGGGCAATCAGGCGATAGTTCAGCGCACCTTCCGGGCTATAGACTACGGTATCACTGTGATCGCTTTTATAGGTTGGATCGTTATTGTTGATCACTTCCGTTTGCGTATCGTCACGATCGGCAAGGTTCACGCCAATCAGTATCAGTGCGACAAGCGAAAGCAGAATGATAACCCAACGTCTGGTTTTACTCATATCGATTGCCCTTTGGCCTCATCAAGCTTGCCCTGCGCCAGCAGAAGCAGATCGCAGACTTCACGTACGGCACCACGGCCACCGTTGATGTGGGTAACATAATCAGCACGCGGGATCAGCAGCGGATGCGCATCCGCAACCGCGACACTCAGGCCAATCTCGGCCATTACCGGCCAGTCGATCAGGTCGTCCCCGACATAGGCCACATGTTCTGGCGCGATAGACAGTTTACCCAGTAAATCATTGAAAGCAGCCATCTTATCGGACTGTCCCTGATACAGATGGGTAATGCCCAACGTTTCACAGCGATCTTCTACCAGTTTAGCTTTTCGCCCGGTGATGATGGCAACCTCGATACCCGATGTGAGTGCACAACGAATACCGTAGCCATCGCGAACGTTGAACGCTTTCAGCTCTTCACCATTATTGCCCATGTAAATCAGGCCATCGGACAGTACGCCGTCCACATCCAGAATCAGCAGGCGAATATTTTCTGCCTTTGCCATCACGTGGGCACTGACCGGACCATAACAGGTTGCAAGGGATGCACCCGCATTACTCATTGTCTTATCCTTCATTACACTACGCCTGCGCGCAGCAGATCATGCATATGTACCACACCCAGCAATTGGTCGCCATCGGCAACCATCACTGAGGTGATATGTCGGGACTGCATCAGGTTCAGTACATCCACCGCCAGCGTGCCCGGGCGAACGCGAATCCCGCCGGGCGTCATCACATCGACAATACCCAGCGTGCGAACATCCACGCCCATGTCGAACACGCGACGCAGATCACCGTCGGTGAAAATCCCTTCGATCTTCATCAGATCGTCACACACCACCGTCATGCCCAGGTTTTTACGGGTGATTTCCAGCAGCGCATCACGCAGGGAGGCCTCTTTACTGACGTGAGGGATTTCATCGCCAGTATGCATAATATCGTTAACCCGCAGCAGCAGTTTCCGACCCAGCGCACCGCCAGGATGGGAAAGCGCGAAATCTTCAGGGGTAAAACCGCGGGCTTCAAGGAGCGCAACGGCAAGCGCGTCGCCCATTACCAGCGCCGCGGTGGTGCTGGATGTCGGCGCAAGTCCCAGTGGGCAGGCCTCTTTCGGCACTTTCACGCACAAGTGAATATCCGCCGCACGTGCCATGCTGCTTTCCGGGCGGCTGGTCATGCAAATGAGCGGGACCTGCAGCCGCTTCAGAACCGGTATCAGTGCCAGGATCTCGTTGGACTCCCCGGAGTTTGACAGCGCAATGACGACATCCTGCGGCGTCACCATGCCCAGATCGCCGTGTGCCGCTTCTCCTGGATGTACAAAGAAGGAGGAGGTGCCGGTGCTGGCGAAAGTGGCGGCCATTTTGCGGCCAATGTGGCCGGACTTGCCCATCCCCATTACCACGACTTTACCGGCACAGTAGAACATCTTCTCACAGGCCAGACTAAAATCCTGATTAATGTACTGATCTAACTGCGCCAGACCTTCACGTTCAATCTCCAGAACGTCTTTGCCTGCTTTCTGAAAGTCAAAACCCGGCTGCAATTCTATTTGCGACATAATGCGTTTCCGTTTACCCAGAGAGAAGAGGCGAAAGCCAGTACAGCATCGCCATCCATACGATAAATCCACCCGTCAGCAGCGCGCCTGCGCCTTTGCCGATCTGTCGTTGCCGCCGCCAGCAGAGCAGGGCAAAGATAACGCTTACCAGCAACATCACCCCGTAATCACGTGAGAAGGCCAGCGGGTTAAACGGCCCGGGCGTTATCAGGGCTGGCAGGCCCATGACGATGGCAATATTGAAGATGTTCGAGCCGATAATATTGCCGATGGCGATGTCATCTTCACCTTTACGTGCCCCGGCAATGGCCGTGGCCAGCTCCGGCAGGCTGGTGCCGATGGCGATCACGGTCAGGCCAATGGTCAGTTCGCTCATGGCGAAATAATTCGCCAGTACCGTCGCGTTATCCACGACCATCCGTGTTGCCATGGGCATAATGATCAACGCGACACCCAGCCAGAGCAGTGCAACAGGCAGCGTACCTTCACGCGGTAGCTCGGCGACCTGCTCACGTGTCAGGCTGTCCTGACCCTGTTTTTCCGCCAGGCGGGCAATGTTAACACTATAGAGCAGCCAGATGACCGCCAGCGCCAGCAAGAAAATGCCGTCACTGTAGCTCAGAACGCCATCGTAAAATACGCATCCTGCCAACAGGCTTACGATCAACATTAGCGGCAATTCCCGGCGCAGAACATCAGAATGCACGCGAAATGGATGGAGCAGCGCGGCCAGGCCCAGAATAAGCAGAATATTGACGATGTTAGAGCCAATCGCGGTGCCAACAGCAAGGTCTATCTGACCATGCAGCGATGCCGTCACAGAGACGATGATTTCAGGCAGGGAGGTTCCAACACTGACCACGGTCATCCCGATGACAACAGGTGGGACGCCAGTGAGGCGGCACAGGATCGATGCAGCAAACACCAAACGGTCAGCACTGTAGACCACCAAAAGTAAACCAATTATTAACAGTGCTGTTGCTAAAAGCATCAAAAGTCCTTTCTTCAGGTATACTCGCCGGTCCACCGCGCGGGAATTGTTAGCGCTGCATACAGCCTAAGACGTAACGAATTCCTAATTTTGACTTTATGCGCCGGAAAAGTAAAACAAATGCCAGCTTTCGCTAACCTCTACGGCTAATATTCTGTAAAAATGTGGGGTTTAGGGCTGATTTAAGCTTCACGCTTCGCATGAAGCAGGGTAAGAAAGGAACCGTAAATGAGCCAAACGATGGCGAATTTAGTCGATGTCCGTGGGGTGAGCTTTTCTCGCGGCAACAGATTGATATTTGATGATATTTCGTTGACCGTGCCACGTGGCAAAATCACAGCCATCATGGGACCGTCCGGGATCGGTAAAACGACCCTGCTGCGACTTATCGGTGGGCAGATCCCACCCGATAGCGGTGAAATCCTCTTCGACGGCGAAAACGTACCGGAGATGTCGCGGTCGCGCCTGTATACTGTGCGCAAGCGGATGAGCATGCTCTTTCAGTCGGGGGCCTTGTTCACCGACATGAACGTCTTTGATAATGTCGCCTATCCGCTGCGCGAGCATACGCAGCTTCCGCCAGAGCTGCTGAAAAGCACGGTAATGATGAAGCTGGAGGCGGTAGGGCTGCGTGGCGCCGCAAAGCTGATGCCGTCAGAGCTGTCTGGTGGCATGGCGCGTCGCGCCGCGCTGGCGAGAGCCATTGCGCTGGAACCCGATTTAATCATGTTCGACGAACCGTTTGTCGGACAGGATCCAATTACGATGGGCGTGCTGGTGAAGCTCATCTCTGAATTGAACAGCGCGCTCGGCGTCACCTGCATTGTGGTGTCTCACGATGTGCCGGAAGTGTTGAGTATTGCCGACTATGCCTACATTGTGGCAGACAAAAGGATCGTCGCGCACGGCAGCGCCCAGGCGTTGCAGGAAAACTGCGATCCGCGAGTACGGCAGTTCCTCGACGGTATTGCGGATGGGCCTGTGCCGTTCCGCTACCCTGCGGGCGACTATCGTGACGATTTATTGGGAATAGGGAGTTAAGCCACTCATGCTGTTAAATGCGTTGGCCGCTCTTGGACACCGTGGCATAAAAACCATCAGGACGTTCGGGCGCGCCGGATTGATGTTGTTCAACGCGCTGGTCGGCAAGCCGGAGTTCCGCAAGCACGCGCCTTTACTGGTACGGCAACTCTATAACGTCGGCGTGCTGTCGATGCTGATCATCATTGTGTCCGGTCTGTTTATCGGCATGGTGCTGGGGCTGCAGGGCTACCTTGTTCTGACGACCTACAGCGCGGAAACCAGCCTCGGCATGCTGGTGGCGCTTTCGCTGCTGCGTGAACTGGGGCCGGTGGTGGCGGCACTGCTGTTTGCCGGACGCGCGGGGTCGGCACTCACCGCAGAGATTGGTCTGATGCGTGCCACCGAGCAGCTTTCCAGTATGGAAATGATGGCGGTCGATCCGTTGCGGCGTGTTATCTCACCCCGTTTCTGGGCAGGGGTTATCTCCTTACCGTTGCTGACTATCCTGTTTGTGGCCGTCGGTATCTGGGGCGGTTCGTTGGTGGGCGTTCACTGGAAAGGGATTGATGCCGGTTTCTTCTGGTCTGCCATGCAGGACGCCATCGATCTGCGAATGGATCTGGTTAACTGTTTGATTAAAAGCGTGGTATTTGCCATTACGGTCACCTGGATTGCGTTATTTAATGGTTACGATGCCATCCCGACGTCGGCGGGCATTAGCCGTGCAACTACACGTACTGTCGTACATTCGTCGCTGGCCGTACTGGGTCTGGATTTTGTGCTCACCGCACTGATGTTTGGGAATTGAGTTCATGCAAACGAGAAAAAATGAAATTTGGGTCGGCGTGTTCCTGTTGTTGGCACTGCTTGCCGCACTGTTTATCTGCCTGAGAGCGGCGGATATCACCTCAGTGCGTACCGAACCGACTTATCGCATCTATGCCACTTTCGACAATATCGGAGGGCTGAAGGCGCGCTCTCCTGTGCGTATTGGCGGTGTGGTTATTGGCCGTGTGGCTGACATTACGCTTGATGAAAAAACCTATCTGCCGCGCGTGGCGATGGATATTGAAGAGCGTTACAACCATATCCCGGATACCAGCTCGCTTTCTATCCGCACCTCCGGCCTGCTGGGCGAACAATATCTGGCACTGAACGTGGGCTTTGAAGATCCTGAGCTTGGAACGACTATCCTTAAAGACGGTAGCGTGATCCAGGATACCAAGTCCGCGATGGTGCTGGAGGACATGATTGGTCAGTTCCTTTACAACAGTAAGGGAGATGATAAAAAGTCCGATGCTGCCCCTGCGCAGACTGAAGATCATACCAACGTCGCACCGACACCTGGCACGACGAATTAATATCAGGAGAAGTCATTCATGTTTAAACGACTGTTAATGGTTGCCATGCTGGTTATTGCCCCTCTCACGGCAGCACACGCCGCGGATCAGAGCAACCCGTACAAACTGATGGACGAAGCCGCGAAGAAAACCTTCGATCGTCTTAAAAACGAACAGCCTAAAATTCGTTCTAATCCTGATTATCTGCGTGACGTGGTCGACCAGGAGCTGCTGCCGTATGTGCAGATCAAATATGCCGGTGCGCTGGTGCTGGGGCGTTATTACAAAGACGCTACCCCTGCGCAGCGTGAAGCCTACTTTGCTGCCTTCCGTGAATACCTGAAACAGGCTTACGGCCAGGCGCTGGCGATGTACCACGGCCAGACCTACCAGATTGCACCGGAACAGCCGCTGGGTGATGCCACCATAGTGCCTATTCGCGTCACGATCATCGATCCTAACGGTCGTCCACCGGTTCGCCTGGATTTCCAGTGGCGTAAAAACAGCCAGACCGGTAACTGGCAGGCGTATGACATGATCGCCGAAGGGGTGAGCATGATCACGACTAAACAGAATGAGTGGAGCGACCTGCTGCGTACTAAAGGCATTGATGGCCTGACCGCCCAGCTGCAGTCTATCTCTCGCCAGAAAATCACCCTGGATGAGAAGAAGTAATGTCGCAGCAACTGAGCTGGTCGCGTGAGGGCGAAACATTAAAGCTGTCCGGTGAACTCGATCAGGATCTGCTCAACCCGTTATGGGATAAACGCCATGACGCCATGCAGGGCGTTACGCTGATCGATTTGAGCGGCGTCACGCGGGTAGATACGGCTGGGGTGGCGCTGCTTGCCCACCTCATTGCCGTGGGGAAAAAGCAGGGGGCAACCGTAATGCTTCACGGGGCCAGCGATAATGTCGTCACCCTGGCGCAGCTCTACAATCTTCCTCAGGACGTACTGCCGCATTAATATTTTCAGTGCGTTACTTCTGAAAGCCCTGACAGTTTCATCGTCGGGGCTTTTTGCTTGTTTAAGACGACGCCACTTTGCTCTAAGATGTTGGGCTTGTTTTCACTATCAGATGATTAAGAACCCATGGAAAATCATGAAATCCAGACAGTGCTGATGAATGCACTCTCCCTTCAGGAAGCCCACGTCACAGGCGATGGCAGTCACTTCCAGGTTATTGCTGTGGGTGAGATGTTCGACGGTATGAGCCGTGTGAAGAAACAGCAGGCTGTGTACGCGCCGCTGATGGAATATATTGCGGATAACCGCATCCACGCCCTGTCGATTAAAGCGTTCACCCCGCAAGAGTGGGCACGCGATCGCAAACTAAACGGTTTTTGAGCTGAGGGCGATGCGCCCGCAGCACGGTTGAATTTATAAGAGAGCACACCATGGATAAATTTCGTGTACAGGGGCCGACGCGCCTCCAGGGCGAAGTCACAATTTCTGGCGCGAAAAACGCCGCGCTGCCGATCCTCTTTGCTGCGCTGCTCGCGGAAGAGCCGGTAGAAATTCAGAACGTACCGAAGCTGAAAGATATCGACACCACCATGAAGCTGCTCACCCAGTTGGGGACGAAAGTCGAGCGTAATGGCTCCGTCTGGATCGATGCCAGCAACGTGAACAACTTCTCAGCACCGTACGACCTGGTGAAAACCATGCGTGCATCCATCTGGGCGCTTGGCCCGCTGGTAGCGCGTTTTGGTCAGGGCCAGGTGTCACTGCCTGGTGGTTGCGCCATTGGCGCGCGTCCTGTTGACCTGCATATCTTCGGTCTGGAGAAGCTGGGCGCGGAGATCAAACTGGAAGAAGGTTACGTTAAAGCGTCCGTTAATGGCCGCCTGAAAGGCGCACACATTGTCATGGATAAAGTGAGCGTTGGCGCAACCGTCACCATTATGTCCGCGGCAACGCTGGCAGAAGGTACCACCATTATCGAAAACGCCGCGCGCGAGCCGGAAATTGTGGATACTGCCAACTTCCTCGTGGCGCTGGGTGCAAAAATCTCTGGCCAGGGTACCGATCGCATCACCATTGAAGGCGTTGAGCGTCTGGGTGGCGGTGTGTATCGCGTTCTGCCAGACCGTATTGAAACCGGGACTTTCCTGGTGGCTGCGGCCATTTCTGGCGGCAAGATTGTTTGCCGTAATGCGCAGCCTGACACCCTGGATGCGGTGCTGGCGAAGCTGCGTGAAGCGGGTGCGGATATCGAAACCGGTGAAGACTGGATCAGCCTTGATATGCACGGTAAACGTCCAAAAGCGGTAACCGTTCGCACGGCGCCGCATCCGGCATTCCCGACCGATATGCAGGCTCAGTTCACGCTGCTGAACCTGGTGGCGGAAGGTACCGGTGTGATCACCGAGACTATCTTCGAGAACCGCTTCATGCACGTACCGGAGCTGATCCGTATGGGCGCACATGCAGAGATCGAAAGTAACACGGTGATTTGCCACGGTGTTGAGAAGCTCTCCGGTGCGCAGGTTATGGCAACCGATCTGCGTGCGTCTGCGAGCCTGGTATTAGCGGGTTGTATCGCGGAAGGAACGACGGTTGTGGATCGTATCTACCACATCGATCGTGGTTACGAGCGTATTGAAGACAAACTGCGCGCGCTGGGTGCCAATATCGAGCGTGTGAAGGGCGAGTAATCGTTCCGGCAGCCCCCTGCCAGAGATGGCCGGGGGGTTGCTGTTCCTGTCAAAAAAAGCGTGTCAGACCGGTTGCTCTTTCCTGGTTTTTTTCTGGCGAATCATGCGTGTTCTGTCAATAAACTCATGGGTAATGGGATCGTGGTAACGCGAGGGCCAAATGACCCACGGGTGCGTCTCCAGCGCCGATGCAATAATCAATTCACCCTTTGGCCAGGGGCGAGTCAGGGCATTTGCCAGCGTTGATGAGCTCAATCCATTGCGACGTGATTCAGCGGCGAGCGATGTTCCTTTTTTGCGCAGTGCAGCAATAATATCTGCTGAGTGCCAGTCGATAAATTTCATATCCATAAAGCTGTCCTTGTGTTCGTAATCACCCACGTCATTTCTACCGAAACGACGGGGTTACTATACTCATTTTGAACACGGGCTCTAAAAAGTTCGCGTTACTTGAAGGAATATTCAGAATAAGACATGGCTTTATTCATGCGGTCTGTAAGCCGATGATTTTACGTGAATATGGAATTTATAAGAACTTATTGAAATCTCCCCGCGAAGGCCGCGGGGAGAAGCGAGACGTTAACGATCGCGCTGTACGGCGATGTGGGCAAGGCCGATTAACGCATCGCGCCATGGGCTGTCTGGAATGACCTGCAGTGCCGCGATGGCTTTATCCGCCTCTTCTTCAGCGCGCTGACGCGTCCACTCCAGCGAGCCACAGATGGCCATTGTTTCCAGTACCGGTTCCAGTAGATGGCGACCATTTCCCTGCTCAATCGCTTCACGGATCATTTTCGCCTGGTCAGCGGATCCGTTGTGCATGGCATGGAGCAGCGGCAGGGTCGGTTTACCTTCGTTGAGGTCATCGCCGACGTTTTTGCCGAGCGTTTCGCCATCAGCACTGTAGTCCAGCAAATCGTCAATCAGCTGGAATGCGGTCCCCAGATAACGGCCGTAGTCCTGCAGCCCTTTTTCCTGCGCAGCGGTACAGCCAGCCAGAATGCCGGAACATTGCGCCGCGGCTTCAAACAGGCGCGCGGTTTTGCTGTAGATTACGCGCATGTAATTTTCTTCGGTGATGTCAGGATCGTTGACGTTCATCAGCTGCAGCACTTCGCCTTCCGCGATCACGTTAACGGCTTCAGACATCACTTCCAGCACTTTCAGAGAGCCGAGGCTGGTCATCATCTGGAAGGCACGGGTATAGATAAAATCACCGACCAGAACGCTGGCTGCGTTGCCGAAGGCGGCGTTTGCCGTGGCTTTGCCACGACGCATGTCTGATTCATCCACAACATCATCATGCAGAAGCGTCGCAGTGTGAATAAATTCGATCAGTGCTGCGATAGTGACATGAGCCTTTCCCTGATAACCCACGGCTCTGGCGGCCAGTATGGCAATCATCGGGCGAATACGTTTACCGCCGCCGCTGACGATGTAATAGCCCAACTGATTGATTAGCTGAACATCAGAGTTGAGTTGTTCCAGGATTGCTGCATTCACACCCGCCATATCTTGCGCGGTTAACTCGTTGATTTTTTCTAAATTCATCGCAAAAGCCGGGCTTTTTATCCTGTTTATCCCATCTTTAATGGGGTAACGAAGGGTTTCGGTTTATCAATAGTATTGCTGATTGTACTGAAAAAACGGCTCAGATAAACGCTACCGTACGTGTTGTGTTTTTTTTCTTCATGTATTGATGGTAGCACTTGTCAAAGGCTCGCGTTTTGCGTAATATTCGCGCCCTATTGTGAATATTTATAGCGCACTCTGATTCATACGAGGATGTGCGCGGAAGCGGAGTTTATATGTACGCGGTTTTCCAAAGTGGTGGTAAACAACACCGAGTAAGCGAAGGTCAGACCGTTCGCCTGGAAAAGCTGGACATCGCAACTGGCGAATCTGTTGAGTTCGCAGAAGTTCTGATGATCGCAAACGGTGAAGAAGTCAAAATCGGCGTTCCTTTCGTTGATGGCGGCGTTATCAAAGCTGAAGTTGTTGCTCACGGTCGTGGCGAGAAAGTTAAAATCGTTAAGTTTCGTCGTCGTAAACACTACCGTAAGCAGCAGGGCCACCGTCAGTGGTTCACTGATGTGAAAATTACTGGCATCAGCGCCTAAGACCTGAGGAGAGATTTAAATGGCACATAAAAAGGCTGGCGGCTCCACACGTAACGGTCGCGATTCAGAAGCTAAACGCCTGGGCGTTAAGCGTTTCGGTGGCGAATCCGTTCTGGCGGGTAGCATCATCGTTCGTCAACGTGGTACCAAATTCCACGCTGGCAACAACGTAGGTTGCGGTCGTGACCACACTCTGTTTGCTAAAGCAGACGGTAAAGTGAAATTTGAAGTTAAAGGCCCGAACAACCGTAAATACATCAGCATCGTTGCTGAGTAAGGTTTTCTCGGTCCGGTAACGGATTAAAGCCCCGCAACCTGTTGCGGGGCTTTTTACATTGGAAACCCGGTAATTTTTTCTGTAGGGAAAACGGGCATGAAGCAGCAGGCCGGCATTGGAATTCTTTTGGCGCTCACAACCGCAATGTGCTGGGGTGCGCTGCCAATTGCAATGAAGCAGGTACTGGAAGTGATGGAACCGCCTACGGTGGTGTTTTATCGCTTTCTGATGGCAAGTATCGGCCTGGGGGCCATCCTTGCTGTTAAAGGCAAGCTTCCGCCCCTGCGTCTCTTCCGTAAACCGCGCTGGCTGGTATTACTGGCTATTGCGACGGGGGGACTGTTTGGTAACTTCATTCTGTTCAGTTCTTCCCTGCAATATCTCAGCCCGACGGCGTCGCAAGTGATTGGTCAACTTTCACCGGTCGGCATGATGGTTGCCAGCGTCGTTATCCTCAAGGAGAAGATGCGCGGTACGCAGATCGTCGGGGCGAGCATGCTGCTATGTGGCCTGGTAATGTTCTTCAATACCAGCCTGATAGAGATTTTTACCCGCCTGACCGATTACACCTGGGGTGTAATCTTCGGTGTGGGGGCAGCAACGGTTTGGGTGAGCTATGGCGTCGCGCAAAAGGTGTTATTGCGTCGTCTTGCCTCACAGCAGATCCTCTTTTTGCTGTACACTTTGTGTACAATAGCATTATTGCCGTTAGCGAAGCCGGGGGTGATCACTCAGCTTAGCGACTGGCAGCTGGCGTGCCTCATATTTTGTGGGCTGAATACGCTGGTCGGTTATGGCGCGCTGGCCGAAGCAATGGCGCGCTGGCAGGCAGCACAGGTGAGCGCATTGATTACGCTCACTCCGCTGTTTACGCTGTTATTTTCAGATTTGTTATCAATGGCCTGGCCCGATGTCTTCGTCAGACCGATGCTCAACCTGTTGGGCTATCTCGGTGCGTTTGTCGTGGTTGCGGGCGCGATGTATTCCGCCATTGGTCATCGTCTCTGGGGGCGTTGGCGCAAAAATGAAGCGGTCCCCGCTCAGGCGAATGATTTACGGAGAGTAAAATGAAGTTTGTTGATGAAGCGACGATCCTGGTCGTGGCAGGTGATGGCGGCAACGGTTGCGTAAGCTTCCGCCGTGAAAAATATATTCCTCGTGGTGGCCCTGACGGCGGCGATGGCGGCGACGGCGGTGACGTATGGCTGGAGGCGGATGAGAACCTCAACACGCTGATCGACTACCGTTTCGAAAAATCTTTCCGCGCTGAGCGTGGCCAGAACGGCCAGAGCCGTGACTGTACCGGTAAACGTGGCAAAGACGTCACCATTAAGGTGCCGGTGGGTACGCGTGTGATCGATCAGGGTACAGGTGAGACCATGGGCGATATGACCAAACATGGTCAGCGTCTGATGGTTGCAAAAGGGGGTTGGCACGGTCTGGGCAACAGCCGTTTCAAATCTTCCGTCAACCGTACGCCGCGTCAGAAAACAATGGGTACACCGGGCGATAAGCGCGACCTGCAGCTGGAGCTGATGCTGCTGGCCGATGTGGGGATGCTGGGGATGCCAAACGCTGGTAAATCCACCTTTATTCGCGCCGTCTCTGCCGCTAAGCCAAAAGTAGCGGACTATCCGTTTACCACGCTGGTGCCAAGCCTGGGCGTTGTCCGTATGGATAACGAGAAGAGCTTTGTGGTTGCCGATATCCCGGGTCTGATTGAAGGCGCAGCGGAAGGTGCCGGTCTGGGTATCCGCTTCCTGAAACACCTTGAGCGCTGCCGTGTACTGCTGCACCTCATCGATATCGATCCGATCGACGGGTCCGATCCGGTAGAAAATGCCCGTATCATCGTCGGCGAGCTGGAGAAATACAGCGAGAAACTGGCGAACAAACCGCGCTGGCTGGTCTTTAACAAGATTGACCTGATGGATAAAGCCGAAGCGGAAGCAAAAGCGAAAGCCATTGCTGAAGCGATGGGGTGGGAAGAGAAATACTACCTGATCTCTGCGGCAAGCCAGGTTGGCGTGAAAGATCTCTGCTGGGATGTGATGACCTTTATCATCGAGAACCCGGTTGTTCAGGCGGAAGAAGCGAAGCAGCCTGAAAAAGTCGAATTCATGTGGGATGACTACCACCGTCAACAGCTTGAAGAGCTGGAAGCGGAAGAGGAAGACGACTGGGACGACGACTGGGATGAAGACGACGAAGAAGGCGTCGAGTTCATCTACAAGCACTAATGACCCGATAAGGCCCCTGTTGATACAGGTGCTTTTTTTTATTCTAACGTTGAAGGCAGCCAGCAACTGGCAATGAGACCGCCTTCTGCGGCATTCTCCAGCGTCAGCTTTCCGTGGTGAAGCTGCACAATGCGTTGCACAATGCTCAGACCCAGGCCACTGCCACCGTAGCGCTGATCGAGACGACGGAACGGCTCGGTAATCGACTGCCGGTGTGCTTCATCAATACCGGGACCCTGATCGATTACGCTGACCCGCGTACCGCCGTCCTGTGCGGTCAATGTCACTGTGATGGTGGTCCCTGCTGGGCTGTAGCGCCCGGCATTCTCCAGCAGGTTACGCAGCATGAGTCGCAGAAGCACCGCGTCCCCCTGCACCGTTAGCGGACTTTTGGCTGGCCATATCACCGTATGTTCTTTGGCTTCATGCTCAAGGCCAAGCGGGGTGATGATATTGTCTGTCCAGTTTACCGTCTCGTAGTGGCCGCTCGCCATTGCCTGCCCGGCCCGCGCCAGCATCAGCAGCTGTTCAATGGTATGCATGAGTTGATCGATACGGCTGATTAATGCTGAAGCCTGTGGCGAACCTGACTGTGCCATCAGTTCCAGATGCAACCTGATCCCGGCGAGTGGGGTTCGCAGTTCATGCGCGGCATCGGCGGTAAAGAGCCTTTCCTGTTGTATGGTGTGATCAAGCCTGGCGAGCAATTGGTTAAGAGAGGTTGTGACGGCGCCAATCTCTTCCATATCTGAATACATGGGCAGCGGAGTGAGGTTGTCCGCCGAACGATTTGCCAGACTGGCCCGCAATTGTTTCAGCGGACGAGTTATCCAGGTGACTGCCCAGAAGGAGAAGAGCAGGGTAAAACCGACCATCACCAGGGAAGGGACCAGCAGCGAGGCAATCGCTTCGCGGATCTCTTTTTCGACATGGTTGTTACGTGCCTTTGCAGACAGCGTTTCATTGACCAGAAAGCCAATCTGTTCGCGGCTTTCATGCCACAGCCAGATCACGCTTATCAACTGGAAAAATAACAGGATCACCGCCAGCAAAACCATTAATCGCCGACGCATACTGTTCATTTCTGTCTCTCCAGACGATAACCCACGCCACGAACGGTTTTTATCCGGTCTTTGCCAAGTTTGCGTCGCAAATTGTGAATGTGGACTTCAAGGGTATTTGACCCCGGATCGTCCTGCCAGGAGTAGATATCCTGCTGGAGGGTTTCACGGTGTACCGTCTGCCCGCTACGCATGATCAGACGCGTAAGCAGGGCGAACTCTTTCGGTGTGACCTCAACAGGCAGAGACTGGCACAGCACCTGCTGAGTTTGCAGATTCAGCGTAATATCACCGTCGGTCAGTAAGTTATCACTGTGCCCCTGATAGCGGCGAATTAACGCCCGCACGCGCGCCTGTAGCTCTGCAAGGGCAAACGGCTTCACCAGATAATCATCCGCGCCGGAATCCAGGCCGTTGATACGATCTTCGATGGCATCGCGCGCCGTCAGGATCAACACCGGGTTGTCGGCACCGCGACGCCGCCACTGGCTTAACAACGTGGCCCCGTCTTTATCCGGGAGGCCCAGATCGAGGATCACCAGACTGTATTCACCGCTCTGGATCAGGGCATCCGCCTCTGCCGCCGTGGCGGCGCAGTCGAGGGCATAGCCTTCATTGGACAGCGCCAGCGCCAGCCCTTCCTGTAATAACAGATCGTCTTCAACTATAAGTAGTTTCATCGCTAGTTATTCTGGTAGATGTCCTTATAAAGCCTGCTTTCGAAGCGCACCAGCGGGATACGGCGATTGCGCTGGTCGGCCGGTTCGACGGCATAGCCGGAAAGATACTGCACGAATGCCAGACGCTGCCCGCTGGCGGTGGTGATGAAGCCTGCAAGGTTGTAAACACCCTGCAGTGAACCTGTTTTGGCTGATACCTTACCGTCCACACCGGCAGCGTGAAGACCGGCCCGGTACTGAAGTGAACCGTCATGCCCGGCAAGTGGCAGCATCGAAATAAAGTTTAGCTCAGTGTCATGTTGTGCAATGTACTGAAGCACTTGCATCATGGTTGCCGGGGAGATCAAATTGTGTCGCGATAACCCAGAGCCATCGACAGCGATAGTATTGCCCAAATCGATCCCCGCCTGCTGACGAAGGATCTGACGCACAGCGTCGGAACCCGCACGCCAGGTTCCCGGAACGCCAAAACGCGCGTGACCAATCATGCGGAACACGGTGTCGGCGATCATATTGTCAGACTTCTTCAGCATGATCCTTAGCAAATCGTGCAACGGTGCAGACTGTTTGCTGGCGATAACCGTGCCGGGTTGATTAACCTGCGTCTGGCGGAGCAGGGTACCGGTATAGGTGATCCCAGCCTGTTTCAGTTCGTCCTTGAGAATTGCGCCCGCGTAGCTTGCACCATCCTGGATGGCGAAGGCCAGCGGGAGGGGATCGGCACGTTGCGTCAGGCACCCGGTAAGCGTGAAACGGTTAAGGTCGCCGGGCACCACATCCAGTTCGCAATATTGCGCATCCGGGGAGCCTTTTGCCAGCGTTCGGACCTGGCTAAACATGGTGACCGGGTAGTAAGACGCCACGCGAATAAACGCTAAATCGTCCGGTTTTGGCGCGCTGTAAAGCGAAATCGAGAAGCAGTTACGATCAACAATCGCTGCCGATGGCGGTGCGCTAAAGCACTGCGTCATGTCGTTCCACGGCCAGCCCGGCGCTTTATCGTGGCTGGCAAAGATGGAGGTGTCGATCAACACGTTGCCATCGATCTTCTGTACGCCAGATTTTTTCAGCACCGCCACCATGTTGCGGATATCCTGACGTTTGAAGGTGGGGTCACCGCCAAAACGGGCAATAAGATCGCCTTTCAGCTCACCGTCTTTAACCTCTCCCCTGGTCTCAAGAGTCGTGGTAAAACGGAAGTCAGGACCAAGCTGAAGCAGGGCAGCGAGCGCAGTGATCACCTTCTGAGTACTGGCAGGCAGCGCCATTTGTTGACTGTGGTAGTCAATCTCAGGTGCCTGCGCGCCGACCTTCTGCACCATCAGAGCAAGGTTGGCCCCGGCAGGGAGCTGATTAATGTATTCATCAACATTCGCGGCCTGAACGCTGAACGTTATACTGGTAGTCAATCCGATGATAAATCTGGAAAATCGCATAATCTCGCGCTAACAACCCGAAAACAAACCGTCATACTACGGTGCATGGCACTGCAAAGTAAACGATGACCCATAGTGAACTTCGCGGTAAAATACGTATCAAATTGAAAATTGCTGCTGACCTGGGGCGTTGCTCCCGGGTCGGTTTTCTTTTTGCTTCTGGCCCGCTCGCGAGGGCCGGGGCAGGGAACACTGCTCCCAACAGGAATGTTTAAGAGGTATAACAAATGCAAGCTATTCCGATGACCTTACGTGGTGCCGAAAAACTGCGCGAAGAGCTGGATTTCCTGAAATCTGTTCGTCGCCCTGAAATCATCGCCGCTATCGCGGAAGCGCGTGAGCATGGCGACCTGAAAGAGAACGCTGAATACCACGCGGCGCGTGAGCAGCAGGGTTTCTGTGAAGGGCGTATTAAAGATATCGAAGCTAAGCTGTCCAATGCGCAGGTTATCGATATCACCAAAATGCCAAACAATGGGCGTGTGATCTTTGGTTCAACCGTTAGCGTGCTGAACCTGGACACTGACGAAGAGCAGACTTACCGCATCGTGGGTGACGATGAAGCAGACTTCAAACAGAACCTGATTTCAGTGAACTCACCGATTGCTCGCGGCCTGATTGGCAAAGAGCAGGACGATGTCGTGACCATCCGTACCCCGGGTGGCGAAGTGGAATACGAAATTATTAAGGTTGAGTACCTGTAATTCGCCTCTCTACGAAGATGTTGATACATTGTAAAGAAAGGAAAAAGGCCGCATAGCGGCCTTTTATCAACTCAAGGAGCATGGCATTTTGCTCACCTGCTGACAGAAATCCCTCGTTTTACACAGAAAATGTGTTTAATTCAGGATATCCTTAGCGTGGCAGCGAGATTTTACGCTCTTTAGTTGGGCGATAGAGCACCAGCGTTTTACCGATGACCTGCACGTTACAGGCACCGGTTTCGCGCACGATGGCTTCCACGATCAAGTTCTTCGTGTCTCTGTCTTCAGAGGCAATTTTCACCTTGATCAGCTCGTGGTGTTCCAGCGCTTGTTCAATCTCGGCAAGCACCCCTTCGGTCAAACCATTGTTGCCAAGCATGACTACAGGCTTGAGCGGATGTGCCAGACCTTTAAGGTGCTGTTTTTGTTTAGTACTCAGATTCATCGTATATTTTTGCTTACGTTGGGATTGAAAACGGTTCATTCTACCGCCATCTCCCTTATATCGCCAAATAGCTGCGTAGAAATTTACGTCACAGGCAAGCAACGATGAACCAGGACGGAAATGTTAAATGACAGGTAAAAAGCGTTCTGCCAGCTCCAGCCGCTGGCTTCAGGAACACTTTAGCGATAAATATGTTCAACAGGCACAGAAAAAGGGGTTGCGTTCCCGTGCCTGGTTTAAACTTGATGAAATACAGCAAAGTGACAAACTTTTTAAGCCGGGGATGACGGTGGTTGACCTCGGTGCGGCACCTGGCGGATGGTCGCAGTATGCGGTAACGCAGATTGGCGGCACGGGCCGCATCATCGCATGCGATCTTTTACCAATGGATCCCATCGTTGGTGTCGACTTCCTTCAGGGCGACTTTCGTGATGAATTAGTGCTGAAAGCGTTACTTGATCGTGTTGGTGACAGTAAGGTCCAGGTTGTCATGTCGGATATGGCACCAAATATGTGTGGAACACCGGCGGTGGATATCCCCCGCGCCATGTATCTGGTGGAGCTAGCGTTAGAAATGTGTCGTGATGTACTAGCGCCTGGTGGTAGTTTTGTTGTGAAGGTGTTTCAGGGCGAAGGTTTCGAGGAGTATCTTAAGGAAATTCGCTCCCTGTTTGCGAAGGTTAAAGTTCGTAAGCCGGACTCTTCCCGGGCCCGTTCCCGTGAAGTGTATATTGTAGCGACCGGGCGAAAATGATAACCGGTAGATTTCAGACGAAAGTTTGAATGACACTGGATATAGAGTATCCTGACGCTGTTTTTAACACAGTTGTAATATGAGGTTAATCCCTTGAGTGACATGGCGAAAAACCTAATACTCTGGCTGGTCATTGCCGTTGTGCTGATGTCAGTATTCCAGAGCTTTGGGCCCAGCGAGTCGAATGGCCGCAAGGTGGATTATTCTACCTTCCTGCAGGAGGTCAATCAGGACCAGGTTCGCGAAGCGCGTATCAACGGACGTGAGATCAACGTTACCAAGAAAGATAGTAACCGTTACACGACTTACATCCCGGTGAACGATCCTAAGCTGCTTGATAACCTTCTGACTAAAAACGTCAAGGTGGTAGGTGAGCCGCCAGAAGAACCGAGCCTGCTGGCTTCTATCTTCATCTCCTGGTTCCCGATGCTGCTTCTTATCGGCGTCTGGATCTTCTTTATGCGCCAGATGCAGGGCGGCGGTGGCAAAGGTGCCATGTCGTTCGGTAAGAGCAAGGCGCGTATGTTGACGGAAGATCAGATCAAAACCACGTTTGCAGACGTCGCCGGTTGTGACGAAGCAAAAGAAGAGGTGGGTGAACTGGTTGAATACCTGCGCGAGCCGAGCCGTTTCCAGAAGCTGGGCGGTAAGATCCCGAAAGGCGTCCTGATGGTCGGCCCTCCGGGTACCGGTAAGACCCTGCTGGCGAAAGCCATCGCGGGTGAAGCGAAGGTACCGTTCTTTACTATTTCAGGTTCTGACTTCGTAGAAATGTTCGTGGGTGTCGGTGCATCTCGTGTGCGTGACATGTTCGAGCAGGCTAAAAAGGCAGCACCGTGCATTATCTTCATCGATGAAATCGACGCCGTAGGCCGCCAGCGTGGCGCTGGTCTGGGCGGTGGTCACGATGAACGTGAGCAGACCCTGAACCAGATGCTGGTTGAGATGGACGGCTTCGAAGGTAACGAAGGTATTATCGTTATCGCGGCAACTAACCGTCCGGACGTTCTTGACCCTGCGCTGCTGCGTCCAGGCCGTTTCGACCGTCAGGTTGTGGTCGGTCTGCCGGATGTTCGTGGTCGTGAACAGATTCTGAAAGTGCACATGCGTCGCGTACCGCTGGCGCCAGATATCGACGCGGCAATCATTGCGCGCGGTACTCCGGGCTTCTCCGGTGCGGACCTGGCTAACCTGGTCAACGAAGCTGCACTGTTTGCCGCTCGCGGTAACAAACGTGTAGTGTCGATGGTGGAATTCGAAAAAGCGAAAGACAAAATCATGATGGGTGCGGAACGTCGCTCCATGGTGATGACGGAAGCGCAAAAAGAGTCCACAGCATACCACGAAGCGGGCCATGCGATTATCGGTCGCCTGGTGCCGGAACACGATCCGGTGCATAAAGTGACGATCATTCCGCGCGGTCGTGCGCTGGGTGTGACCTTCTTCCTGCCTGAAGGCGACGCGATCAGCGCCAGCCGTCAGAAGCTGGAAAGCCAGATTTCAACCCTGTACGGCGGTCGTCTGGCGGAAGAGATTATCTACGGTCCGGAACATGTTTCTACCGGTGCGTCCAACGATATTAAAGTGGCGACAAACCTGGCGCGTAACATGGTGACTCAGTGGGGCTTCTCCGACAAACTCGGTCCACTGCTTTATGCAGAGGAAGAGGGCGAAGTATTCCTGGGCCGTTCTGTGGCGAAAGCGAAACATATGTCTGATGAAACGGCTCGTATCATCGACCAGGAAGTGAAAGCGCTGATTGAACGTAACTACGGTCGCGCACGTCAGATCCTGAACGACAATATGGACATCCTGCATTCGATGAAAGATGCGCTCATGAAATATGAGACCATCGATGCTCCGCAGATTGACGACCTGATGGCTCGCCGCGAAGTGCGTCCGCCAGCAGGCTGGGAAGACCCAGGCGCTTCCAACAATTCTGACAACAATGGCACCCCGCGTGCGCCGCGTCCGGTTGATGAACCGCGTACGCCGAACCCGGGTAACACCATGTCAGAACAGTTGGGCGACAAGTAAGTCACTGCTGTTGGCGAGTGTGTCTGTACCTCAAACCCTGGAGCTTGCTCCGGGGTTTTTCTTTTCTGTTTAACCACATTAATACCAGGGATTTAGCCATGAAACTTTTCGCCCAGGACTCGCATCTCGATCTCTCACATCCGCATGTGATGGGTATCCTGAATGTTACCCCTGACTCCTTCTCAGATGGCGGTACGCATAACACGCTTATTGAGGCGGTTAAGCACGCCAATCTGATGATCAACGCGGGCGCTACCATCATTGACGTTGGCGGTGAGTCGACGCGTCCGGGGGCGGCAGAGGTTTCGGTGGAGGAAGAACTGGCGCGAGTGGTGCCGGTGGTTGAAGCCATCGCACAACGTTTTGAGGTGTGGATATCCGTGGACACGTCTAAGCCAGAGGTGATTCATGAAGTGGCGCGAGTGGGTGCTCACATCATCAATGATATCCGCTCTCTGACCGAGCCGGGGGCGATTGAAGCGGCTGCGGAAACCGGGCTGCCGGTTTGTCTGATGCATATGCAGGGAAAACCGAAAACGATGCAGGATGCGCCTAAGTATGAGGATGTCTTTGCAGATGTGAATCGCTTCTTTATTGAGCATATTGCACGCTGTGAGCGTGCAGGTATCGCAAAAGAGAAATTGCTGCTCGACCCGGGGTTCGGTTTCGGTAAAAATCTCTCCCACAATTATGCGTTGCTTGCGCGCCTGTCAGAGTTTCATCATTTCGGCCTGCCGTTGCTGGTTGGCATGTCGAGAAAGTCGATGATTGGGCAGTTGCTGAATGTCGGGCCGAGTGAGCGCCTGAGCGGCAGTCTGGCCTGCGCGGTGATTGCAGCAATGCAAGGCGCGCATATTATCCGTGTCCATGATGTTAAAGAAACAGTAGAAGCCATGCGTGTGGTGGAAGCCACACTGGCAGCGAAGGAAAAGAAACGCTATGAGTAATCGTAAATATTTTGGTACCGATGGTATCCGTGGGCGCGTAGGCGATGCTCCAATCACCCCTGATTTTGTGCTTAAGCTTGGTTGGGCTGCTGGCAAGGTTCTGGCGCGTCATGGCTCGCGTAAGATCATCATTGGCAAAGACACCCGCATTTCCGGCTATATGCTGGAGTCCGCACTGGAAGCCGGTCTCGCCGCTGCCGGGCTTTCAGCATCCTTTACTGGCCCAATGCCAACACCTGCTGTCGCCTATCTGACGCGTACCTTCCGTGCGGAAGCCGGCATCGTGATTTCAGCCTCACATAACCCGTTCTATGATAACGGTATCAAGTTCTTCTCCATCGATGGCACCAAGCTGCCGGATGATGTGGAAGAGGCGATCGAAGCTGAAATGGAAAAAGAGATCACCTGTGTTGATTCCGCTGAGCTGGGCAAAGCAAACCGTATTGTTGATGCGGCTGGCCGTTACATTGAATTCTGCAAAGGGACCTTCCCGAACGAGCTAAGCCTGGCTCACCTCAAAATTGTGGTGGACTGTGCAAACGGCGCGACGTATCACATTGCGCCGAATGTTTTCCGCGAGCTGGGGGCGAAAGTGATCACCATCGGCTGTGAGCCTGATGGTCTGAACATTAACGAACAGGTTGGTGCGACGGACGTTCGTGCCCTGCAGGCACGCGTGCTGGCAGAAAAAGCGGACCTGGGTATTGCCCTGGACGGCGACGGCGACCGTGTGATCATGGTTGACCACGAAGGGAACAAGGTCGATGGCGACCAGATCCTCTACATTATTGCGCGTGAAGGTCTGCGTCAGGGACAGCTGCGCGGTGGTGCGGTTGGCACGCTGATGAGCAACATGGGTCTGGAGCTGGCATTGAAACAGCTGGGGATCCCGTTTGTTCGCGCGAAGGTGGGTGACCGCTACGTGCTGGAAAAACTGCAGGAGAAAGGCTGGCGCATTGGCGCTGAAAACTCCGGCCATGTGATCCTGCTCGACAAAACCACCACCGGTGACGGCATTGTGGCAGCGCTTCAGGTTGTTGCCGCGATGGCACGTAACCATATGAGCCTGCACGATCTGTGCAGCGGCATGAAAATGTTCCCGCAGATCCTTGTTAACGTGCGCTTCACCGCAGGCAAAGGCGATCCGCTGGAAAATGATAACGTCAAAGCGGTGATGGCAGACGTTGAAGCTGCGCTTGGCAACCGTGGGCGTGTCCTGCTGCGTAAGTCAGGTACTGAACCGCTGATCCGCGTGATGGTGGAAGGCGAAGACGAAGCGCAGGTGACTGAATTTGCGCACCGTATTGCAGATGCTGTAAAAGCTGCATAACTTTTCACAGTAAGTGTTTAAAAAGGCGGCGCTTGCCGCCTTAGTTTTAAGCATTTAATGGCTTTTTGCTGTTTTTTTCTGCAGTTGATACAATGCGTCAAAATTGCCCTTGCGAAGGTCATTCGCTTTGGTTAGTATTCACACCCGCTTCAGTGGGAAACAAAAATCCTGCTAATTGGTCGAAGCATTGGTATGCGGCAAATCCGCAAGGAACAGGTTGATTATGTACGAAGCTCTTTTAGTTATTTTCCTTATTGTAGCCATCGCTCTCGTAGCGCTGATTATGCTGCAGCAAGGTAAAGGCGCTGATATGGGAGCCTCCTTCGGAGCAGGCGCTTCCGGTACGCTGTTCGGTTCAAGTGGTTCTGCGAACTTCATGACCCGTACCACAGCGATTCTGGCTACGCTGTTCTTTATCATCAGCCTGGTGCTTGGCAATATCAACAGCAACAAGACCAGCAAAGGAAGCGAGTGGGAAAATCTGAGCGCGCCAGCGAAAACTGAGCAGACTCAGCCAGCTGCACCGGCTAAGCCAACCAGCGATATCCCGCAGTAAGTATTCCGTACCGAGGTGGTGGAATTGGTAGACACGCTACCTTGAGGTGGTAGTGCCCTAACGGGCTTGTGGGTTCGAGTCCCATCCTCGGTACCAATATTCCAGAAAAAAGACGTCGAAAGACGTCTTTTTTTTCGTCTGTCTTCTGTGGATTTGATCTTTTGTAGGGCGGGTAAGCGCAGCGCCACCCGCCATTGCCCGGTGGCGCTGCGCTTACCGGGCCTACGAAGGCTACAAAAAAGGCGCCTGTTGGGCGCCTTTTGGATGTCTTCTCTCGATTACTTCTTATCGCTGTGCTCCAGGTTTTCAACCTGCGGCAGGCCGTTGCCGGAACTGGCTGACAGCAGGCCATTCTCAACGTAGTTGAACAGCTTCTCACGTGTATCGGTGATATCCAGATTACGCATGGTCAGCTGGCCGATACGGTCATCAGGTGAGAACACGGATTCACCTTTTTCCATGGTCAGACGTTCTGCTTTGTAGGTCAGGTTGTCAGACACAGTGTTCAGAATGGAGTAGTCATTCCCGCGACGCAGTTCCAGAGTGACTTCGCCAGTGATAGCGCTTGCCACCCAACGCTGCAGGGCATCACGCAGCATCAGTGCCTGTGGATCGAACCAGCGGCCCTGATACAGCAGTTTACCCAACTGACGGCCATGGGAGTGATATTGCTCGATGGTATCTTCGTTGTGAATGCCGGTCAGCAGACGCTCATAGGCAATGTGCAGCAGCGCCATCCCCGGGGCTTCATAGATGCCACGGCTTTTCGCTTCGATGATACGGTTTTCGATCTGATCGCTCATACCCAGGCCGTGACGACCGCCGATGCGGTTCGCTTCCAGCATCAGTTCCACATCATCAGAGAAGGTCTTGCCGTTCAGGGCAACCGGGTGGCCACGCTCGAAACGCACGGTCACTTCTTCTGCCGGGATTTTGACGCTTTCATCCCAGAATTTCACGCCCATGATTGGGTTAACGATTTTCACGCTGGAGTTCAGGAACTCCAGATCTTTTGCTTCGTGCGTTGCGCCCAGCATGTTGGAGTCAGTGGAGTAGGCTTTTTCGACGGACATTTTATAGTCGAAGCCGCAGGCGATCATAAATTCAGACATTTCATGACGGCCGCCCAGCTCATCGATAAAATCGGTGTCCAGCCACGGTTTGTAAATCTGCAGCTCGGCGTTGGTCAGCAGGCCATAACGATAGAAACGTTCAATGTCGTTGCCTTTATAGGTACTGCCGTCACCCCAGATGTTCACGCCATCTTCTTTCATGGCGGCAACCAGCATGGTGCCGGTCACGGCACGGCCCAGTGGGGTGGTATTGAAATAGGTCAGACCGCCAGTGGTATTATGGAACGCGCCACACTGGATAGCGGCAATACCTTCGGCGACCAGCTGCTTACGACAATCAATCAGACGTGCGTTCTCTGCGCCATACTCTTTAGCACGACGAGGAATGGCATCATAGTCGTCCTCATCCGGCTGACCCAGGTTCGCAGTATATGCATACGGAACCGCTCCCTTTTGGCGCATCCACAGCAGTGCAGCGCTGGTATCCAGGCCGCCTGAAAAAGCGATGCCAATACGTTGTCCTACCGGAAGATGCTTGAGAATCGTCGTCATAAAATAAAACCCTGCGTGATTGACTGATTAGAGACCGCTTTCGCTCTCGATGCATGTTTATGCAAAATAAGTGAGTATTCATTTAATCATCTTTTGTCGATGACCGGAAGAGACTCGTGCGTTTTTTGTAAAAATTTCCCTCCGTATGCCCTGGCGGAAACTGAGTTGACAGATGGGGCTCACTATCAATATACTAAACGCCGGTTTTACGTCCCGTCTTCGGTACCAAATCCCAGCATTATTTGCAAATTCTGTCCAAAACGCGTAGAATTTGCCACGTTTCAGGCGCGGGGTGGAGCAGCCTGGTAGCTCGTCGGGCTCATAACCCGAAGGTCGTCGGTTCAAATCCGGCCCCCGCAACCACTTTCCCATAAAGTCATTTTTCAAATATACTGTGAAGACTCAGAGCCTTCGTAGCTGGATTTGAAAAAATTCTTTCGGAGAGTGCTCCAGGCCACAGTTGTGGCTATAGGGTTCAGTTATCTAAAGCCCCGATTTATCGGGGTTTTTTGTTATCTGACTACAGAATAACTGGGCTTTACGCCCTTTTTTTATGTCTTGGGGGTGGGCTTGTCCACATTAGAGCAAAAATTAACAGAGATGATTACTGCACCGGTCGAAGCACTGGGCTACGAACTGGTCGGCATCGAATTCGTTCGCGGCCGCACATCGACGCTGCGCATCTATATTGATAGTGAAGATGGCATCAATGTTGATGATTGTGCTGATGTTAGCCACCAGGTGAGTGCGGTTCTTGATGTTGAAGACCCAATTACCGTTGCGTACAACCTGGAAGTTTCCTCACCTGGCCTCGATCGCCCGATGTTCACGGCCGAGCACTATGTGCGCTTTACCGGTGAAGAAGTGGCTCTCGTTCTGCGTATGGCCGTACAGAACCGCCGTAAATGGCAGGGAATTATCAAAGCCGTTGATGGTGAAATGATCACGGTAACAGTCGAAGGCAAAGATGAAGTGTTCGCGCTGAGTAATATCCAGAAGGCGAACCTGGTTCCCCACTTTTAACAGTCTGGATTGAGGTGAAAAGCCCGCGATGAACAAAGAAATTTTGGCTGTTGTTGAAGCCGTCTCCAACGAGAAATCACTGCCGCGTGAAAAGATTTTCGAAGCGCTGGAAAGTGCACTGGCTACAGCAACCAAGAAAAAATACGAACAAGAGATCGATGTTCGCGTAGAAATCGATCGTAAAAGCGGTGACTTCGATACATTCCGTCGTTGGGTAATCGTTGAAGAAGTGACCCAGCCAACCAAAGAGATCACCCTGGAAGCGGCGCGTTTTGAAGACGAAAGCCTGAACGTTGGTGACTATGTTGAAGATCAGATTGAGTCTGTGACCTTCGACCGTATCACCACCCAGACCGCAAAACAGGTTATCGTGCAGAAAGTTCGCGAAGCCGAGCGTGCGCTGGTTGTCGATCAGTTCCGCGATCAGGAAGGCGAAATCATCACTGGCGTGGTGAAGAAAGTGAACCGCGACAACATCTCTCTGGAGATCAAATCCGAAGGGATGCCGGGCAACGCTGAAGCTGTGATTCTCCGTGAAGACATGCTGCCGCGTGAAAACTTCCGCCCTGGCGACCGTATCCGTGGTGTGCTGTATGCCGTTCGCCCTGAAGCGCGTGGTGCACAGCTGTTCGTGACCCGTTCTAAACCAGAAATGCTGGTTGAACTGTTCCGTATCGAAGTGCCTGAAATCGGCGAAGAAGTTATCGAAATTAAAGCGGCGGCTCGCGATCCGGGCTCCCGTGCGAAAATTGCGGTGAAAACCAACGACAAGCGTATCGACCCGGTCGGTGCTTGCGTCGGTATGCGTGGTGCGCGTGTTCAGGCGGTCTCTACCGAGCTGGGCGGCGAACGTATCGATATCGTTCTGTGGGATGACAACCCGGCGCAGTTCGTGATCAACGCAATGGCTCCGGCGGATGTGGCGTCTATCGTTGTTGACGAAGACAAACACACCATGGATATCGCTGTTGAAGCGGGTAACCTGGCGCAGGCAATCGGCCGTAACGGTCAGAACGTACGCCTGGCGTCACAGCTGAGCGGCTGGGAACTCAACGTGATGACCGTTGATGACCTGCAGGCCAAGCATCAGGCTGAAGCCCATGCGGCGATCGATACCTTCACGAAATACCTGGACATTGACGAAGAGTTCGCCACGGTTCTGGTAGAAGAAGGTTTCTCTACGCTGGAAGAACTGGCCTATGTGCCAATGAAAGAGCTGCTGGAAATTGACGGTCTGGATGAACCAACCGTTGAAGCCCTGCGTGAACGCGCTAAAAACGCACTGACCACCCTGGCACTGGCTCAGGAAGAAAGCCTTGGCGATAAAAAGCCGGCTGATGACCTGCTGAATCTGGAAGGTCTTGATCGTGCGATTGCGTTCAAGCTGGCTGCCCGTGGTGTTTGTACGCTGGAAGATCTCGCTGAGCAAGGCGTTGATGACCTGGCTGATATCGAAGGTTTAACCGACGAGAAAGCCGGCGAACTCATCATGGCCGCACGTAATATTTGCTGGTTCGGCGACGAAGCGTAATAAACTGTAGCAGGAAGGAACAGCATGACTGATGTAACTGTAAAATCGCTGGCTGCTGAGATTCAGACCTCCGTGGACCGCCTGGTACAGCAATTTGCTGATGCAGGGATCCCGAAGACCGCTGATGACTCAGTGACGGCAAACGAAAAACAAACCTTGTTAGCGCACCTCAACCGTGAACACGGCTCTGCGCCTGACAAGCTGACGCTGCAGCGCAAAACGCGCAGCACGTTGAATATTCCAGGTACCGGTGGCAAAAGTAAATCGGTACAAATTGAAGTCCGCAAGACGCGCACCTTTGTAAAACGTGATCCGCAAGAGGCAGAGCGCCTTGCCGCGGAAGAGCAGGCACAGCGTGAAGCGGAAGAACAAGCTCAGCGTGAGGCAGAAGCAACTGCCAAACGTGAGGCAGAATTAAAAGCTGAACGTGAGGCCGCAGAAAAAGCGAAACGCGACGCAAGTGAAAAAGTGAAGCGTGAAGCTGCGGAAAAAGACAAAGTGAGCAATCAACAGACAGACGAAATGACCAAAACCGCCCAGGCTGAAAAAGCCCGTCGTGAAAATGAAGCTGCCGAACTGAAGCGTAAAGCCGAAGAAGAAGCACGCCGCAAGCTTGAAGAAGAAGCGCGTCGTGTGGCTGAAGAAGCGCGCCGTATGGCAGAAGAAAACGAGAAGAACGGTATTGATACCGCTGAGCAGTCTGAAGATACCAGCGACTATCACGTGACCACTTCTCAGCACGCGCGTCAGGCTGAAGATGATAACGACCGTGAAGTAGAAGGCGGTCGTGGTCGTGGCCGCAATGCGAAAGCAGCGCGTCCGGCGAAAAAAGGCAACAAACACGCCGAGTCTAAAGCTGACCGTGAAGAAGCGCGGGCAGCCGTGCGTGGCGGTAAAGGCGGCAAACAGCGTAAAGGTTCTTCCCTGCAGCAGGGCTTCCAGAAGCCAGCTCAGGCCGTTAACCGTGACGTTGTGATCGGCGAAACCATCACCGTTGGCGATCTGGCGAACAAAATGGCGGTTAAAGGCTCTCAGGTCATCAAAGCGATGATGAAACTGGGCGCAATGGCGACCATCAACCAGGTGATCGACCAGGAAACCGCACAGCTGGTTGCCGAAGAGATGGGCCACAAAGTTATCCTGCGTCGTGAAAACGAGCTGGAAGAAGCAGTAATGAGCGACCGTGATACCGGTGCTGCGGCAGAACCGCGTGCGCCAGTTGTGACCATCATGGGTCACGTTGACCACGGTAAAACCTCTCTGCTCGACTACATTCGTTCTACGAAAGTGGCTTCCGGTGAAGCGGGTGGTATTACCCAGCACATCGGTGCATATCACGTAGAAACCGACAACGGTATGATCACCTTCCTGGATACCCCAGGCCACGCCGCGTTTACCTCAATGCGTGCTCGTGGTGCTCAGGCGACAGATATCGTTGTTCTGGTTGTTGCTGCAGACGATGGCGTCATGCCACAGACCATCGAAGCTATCCAGCACGCGAAAGCGGCGGGTGTGCCGGTTGTGGTTGCAGTGAACAAAATCGATAAGCCAGAAGCGGATCCAGATCGTGTTAAAAACGAACTGTCCCAGTACGGCATCCTGCCAGAAGAGTGGGGCGGTGAAAGCCAGTTTGTACACGTGTCTGCGAAAGCAGGTACTGGTATCGACGAGCTGCTGGACGCGATCCTGCTGCAGGCTGAAGTTCTGGAGCTGAAAGCGATCCGTAACGGTATGGCGAGCGGCGCGGTCATCGAATCCTTCCTGGATAAAGGCCGTGGCCCGGTGGCTACCGTTCTGGTTCGCGAAGGTACACTGCATAAAGGCGATATCGTCCTGTGTGGTTTCGAATACGGTCGTGTTCGTGCGATGCGTAACGAACTGGGTCAGGAAGTGCTGGAAGCAGGTCCGTCCATTCCAGTGGAAATCCTCGGTCTGTCCGGTGTGCCGGCTGCCGGTGACGAAGTGACCGTTGTGCGTGACGAGAAGAAAGCGCGTGAAGTTGCACTGTACCGTCAGGGCAAATTCCGTGAAGTTAAACTGGCTCGTCAGCAGAAATCTAAACTCGAGAACATGTTCGCGAACATGGCTGAAGGCGAAGTTCACGAAGTGAACGTCGTACTGAAAGCTGACGTTCAGGGTTCTGTGGAAGCGATTTCCGACTCCTTGCTGAAACTGTCTACTGACGAAGTTAAAGTGAAGATCATCGGTTCTGGCGTAGGTGGTATCACCGAAACCGACGCAACCCTGGCGGCTGCCTCTAACGCCATTCTGGTTGGCTTCAACGTGCGTGCTGATGCGTCTGCTCGCCGCGTGATCGAAGCAGAAAGCCTGGATCTGCGTTACTACTCCGTCATCTATAACCTGATCGACGAAGTGAAAGCAGCGATGAGCGGTATGCTGTCTCCAGAGCTGAAACAGCAGATCATCGGTCTGGCTGAAGTGCGCGATGTGTTCAAATCGCCGAAATTCGGTGCGATCGCGGGCTGTATGGTTACCGAAGGTACCATCAAGCGTCACAACCCAATCCGCGTACTGCGTGACAACGTGGTTATCTACGAAGGCGAGCTGGAATCCCTGCGCCGCTTCAAAGATGACGTTAACGAAGTCCGTAACGGCATGGAATGTGGTATCGGCGTGAAGAACTACAACGACGTTCGCGTTGGCGATATGATCGAAGTGTTCGAAATCATCGAGATCCAACGCAGCATCGACTAATCCTGTTGGGATAGGTCCATATGTCGGCCGGGATCGCCTCGTGCCACCCGGCAATAATTTTAAAAAGGGGCTTTAGCCCCTTTTTTGTCTGGAGAATTTATTATGGCGAAAGAATTTGGTCGCCCGCAGCGCGTAGCGCAGGAAATGCAGAAAGAGATCGCGCTCATTCTGCAACGCGAAATTAAAGATCCGCGTGTGGGCATGATGACCACCGTGTCCGGCGTGGAGATGTCCCGTGACCTCGCGTATGCCAAAGTGTTCGTGACGTTCCTGAACGATCAGGACGAAGCAGCAGTGAAAAATGGCATTAAAGCGTTGCAGGAAGCCTCTGGTTTCATCCGCTCTCTGCTCGGCAAAGCGATGCGTCTGCGTATCGTGCCTGAGCTGACCTTCTTCTACGACAACTCCCTGGTCGAAGGTATGCGTATGTCCAACCTGGTGACCAGCGTGGTGAAACATGACGACGAACGTCGTGTTAACCCGGCGGACGACAGCAAGGAGGACTGATGAGTCGTCCTCGTCGTCGTGGCCGCGACGTGCATGGTGTGCTGCTGCTGGATAAACCCCAGGGCGCATCCAGCAACGACGTGCTGCAAAAAGTGAAGCGTATTTATAATGCCAACCGTGCGGGCCATACCGGCGCGCTGGACCCCCTGGCGACGGGCATGCTGCCCATCTGCCTGGGGGAGGCAACAAAGTTTTCTCAGTACCTGCTGGATTCCGATAAACGTTATCGCGTTATCGCCAGGCTGGGCCAGCGCACGGACACCTCCGATGCCGATGGTCAGGTGGTGGAAGAGCGTCCTGTGACGTTTAGCGCAGAGCAACTGGATGCGGCGCTGGAGAGCTTCCGTGGCGATACGCTGCAGGTGCCGTCGATGTATTCTGCACTGAAATATCAGGGTAAAAAGCTCTACGAATATGCGCGCCAGGGTATTGAAGTGCCGCGTGAAGCCCGCCCGATCACCGTGTATGAACTGCTCTTTATTCGCCACGAGGGTGACGAACTGGAGCTGGAAGTGCACTGTTCGAAAGGCACCTATATTCGCACCATTATCGATGACCTGGGCGAGAAGCTGGGCTGCGGTGCGCATGTTATCTACCTGCGTCGCCTGGCAGTCAGTAAATATCCGGTTGAGCGGATGGTGACCCTTGAGCATCTGCACGCGCTGGTTGAACAGGCGCAAGCGCAGGGTGTTGCCGCGGCAGATTTGCTTGACCCGCTGCTGATGCCGATGGACAGCCCGGCGGCCGACTTCCCGGTTGTTAATCTTCCTTTAACATCGTCCGTTTACTTTAAGAACGGAAACCCGGTTCGGACCACGAATGCACCGCTGGAAGGCCTGGTACGCGTGACCGAAGGGGATGACAGTAAGTTTATCGGCATGGGTGAAATGGACGGTGAAGGACGCGTTGCGCCCCGCCGTCTGGTGGTGGAATACCCGGTCGAAGGCTGACGGCGATATCAGCTCACCTTGCGGTAAACCGGTGAGGCGAGTAGAATATCGCGGCTTAACGTCCGGCAAATTGTTTAACAATTTTGCGGGGCGTATACGGGGATTGCTGAATTAGAGATCGGCATCCTTACATTCTTTATACTTTGGAGTTTGAAAATGTCTCTAAGCGTTGAAGCTAAAGCTAAAATCGTTTCTGAGTTTGGTCGTGGTACTAACGACAGCGGTTCTACCGAAGTTCAGGTTGCACTGCTGACTGCACAGATTAACCACCTGCAGGGTCACTTTGCAGAGCACAAAAAAGATCACCACAGCCGTCGTGGTCTGCTGCGTATGGTTTCTCAGCGTCGTAAACTGCTCGACTACCTGAAACGTAAAGATGTTGCACGTTACTCCGCGCTGATCGAGCGTCTGGGTCTGCGTCGCTAAGTCTTGCGAGTTTCAGAAAAGGGGGCCTGATGGCCCCTTTTTTCAACCGGACCGCAGCAATTCACTGGAAACTATTGTATTGTTGCTATAAATGATCTTCCTTGCAGAGGTTCGCGCGGCTAATGAGAGGCTTCACCCATGGGGGTGTTGGTTGTCATTAGTCGCGAGGATGCGAAGAAGGTCGGGTTAAATCGTCAGCACACCGGTGGTGTGCTGTCAAACATTTAAGAAAGGACAGAATTTTGCTGAATCCGATCGTTCGTAAATTCCAGTATGGTCAGCATACCGTCACGCTGGAAACCGGCATGATGGCACGTCAGGCTACTGCTGCCGTTATGGTAAGCATGGATGACACCGCGGTATTCGTGACCGTTGTTGGCCAGAAAAAAGCTAAACCAGGTCAGGACTTCTTCCCACTGACCGTTAACTACCAGGAGCGTACTTACGCTGCCGGTAAAATCCCGGGTGGCTTCTTCCGTCGTGAAGGCCGCCCAAGCGAAGGCGAAACCCTGATCGCGCGTCTGATTGACCGCCCGGTTCGTCCGCTGTTCCCGGAAGGCTTCGTAAACGAAGTGCAGGTTATCGCGACCGTGGTTTCCGTTAACCCACAGGTTAACCCGGATATCGTTGCGATGATTGGTGCCTCCGCTGCGCTGTCTCTGTCCGGTATTCCATTCAATGGTCCTATCGGTGCTGCGCGCGTTGGTTACATCAACGACCAGTACGTGCTGAACCCGACTCAGGAAGAGCTGAAAGAAAGTAAGCTGGACCTGGTTGTTGCCGGTACGGAAGCCGCCGTTCTGATGGTTGAGTCTGAAGCAGAGCTGCTGAGCGAAGACCAGATGCTGGGCGCTGTGGTCTTCGGCCACGACCAACAGCAGGTTGTTATCCAGAACATCAACGAGCTGGTGAAAGAAGCCGGTAAACCGCGTTGGGACTGGCAGCCTGAAGCCGCTAACGACGCGCTGAACGCACGCGTTGCTGCACTGGCTGAAGCGCGTCTGAGCGATGCATACCGTATCACCGACAAGCAGGAGCGTTATGCTCAGGTTGACGTGATCAAAGACGAAACCATCGCCACGCTGGTTGCTGAAGACGAAACGCTGGACGCTAACGAGCTGAGCGAAATTCTGCACGCAATCGAGAAAAACGTTGTTCGTAGCCGCGTACTGGCTGGCGAGCCGCGTATCGATGGCCGTGAAAAAGACATGATCCGTGGTCTGGACGTGCGTACTGGCGTACTGCCACGTACTCACGGTTCTGCGCTGTTCACCCGTGGCGAAACGCAGGCGCTGGTTACCGCGACCCTGGGTACTGCACGTGACGCACAGATCATCGACGAGCTGATGGGCGAGCGCACTGACAGCTTCCTGTTCCACTATAACTTCCCTCCGTACTCCGTAGGGGAAACCGGTATGGTGGGTTCGCCTAAGCGTCGTGAAATTGGTCACGGTCGTCTGGCGAAACGCGGCGTGCTGGCAGTGATGCCAGACGCAGACAAATTCCCGTACACCGTTCGTGTGGTTTCTGAAATCACCGAATCCAACGGTTCTTCTTCCATGGCTTCCGTGTGTGGTGCCTCTCTGGCGCTGATGGATGCAGGCGTGCCAATCAAAGCCGCCGTTGCGGGTATCGCAATGGGTCTGGTGAAAGAGGGCGACAACTTTGTTGTTCTGTCTGACATTCTGGGCGACGAAGACCACCTGGGCGATATGGACTTCAAAGTGGCGGGTTCCCGCGACGGTATCTCTGCACTGCAGATGGATATCAAAATTGAAGGTATCACCAAAGAGATCATGCAGGTTGCTCTGAACCAGGCTAAAGGTGCGCGTCTGCACATCCTGGGCGTGATGGAACAGGCTATCAACGCGCCACGCGGTGATATCTCCGAATTCGCTCCGCGTATTCACACCATCAAGATCAATCCAGACAAGATCAAAGATGTTATCGGTAAGGGCGGTTCCGTGATCCGTGCGCTGACCGAAGAGACCGGCACCACCATTGAAATCGAAGATGACGGTACGGTGAAGATCGCAGCGACCGACGGCGAAAAAGCGAAATTCGCGATTCGTCGCATCGAAGAAATCACTGCAGAAATCGAAGTGGGCCGTATCTACAATGGTAAAGTGACCCGTATCGTTGACTTTGGCGCGTTCGTTGCCATCGGTGGCGGTAAAGAAGGTCTGGTACACATCTCTCAAATCGCTGACAAGCGCGTTGAGAAAGTGACCGATTACCTGCAGATGGGTCAGGAAGTACCGGTTAAAGTTCTGGAAGTTGACCGCCAGGGCCGTATCCGTCTGAGCATTAAAGAAGCAACCGAGCAGTCTCAGCCAGCTGCTGCGCCAGAAGCACCGGCAGCAGAACAGCAAGGCGAGTAAGGTTGCCATTTGCCCTCCGCATCGCGGAGGGCCATTATCAGGCAGGACGCCTTGTTAAGCCGCCGGGGGACAGGACGTTCATCCAATAGTTGTCTTCGGGAGTGGGAAATGAAGCCTTTTTTGCGCTGGTGTTTCGTTGCGACAGCTTTAACGCTGGCAGGATGCAGCAACTCTGCCTGGCGTAAGAGCGAAGTCCTCGCAGTGCCATTGCAACCGACTTTGCAGCAGGAAGTGATTCTGGCACGCATGGAACAAATTCTTGCCAGTCGGGCTTTAACCGATGACGAACGCGCACAGCTTTTATATGAGCGCGGAGTGTTGTATGATAGTCTCGGTCTGAGGGCATTAGCGCGAAATGATTTCTCACAAGCGCTGGCTATCCGACCTGATATGCCTGAAGTATTCAATTACTTAGGCATTTATTTAACGCAGGCAGGCAATTTTGATGCTGCCTATGAAGCGTTTGATTCTGTACTTGAGCTTGATCCAACTTACAACTACGCGCACTTGAATCGCGGTATCGCATTGTATTACGGCGGTCGTGATAAGTTAGCGCAAGATGATCTGCTGGCGTTTTATCAAGACGATCCTAATGATCCTTTCCGTAGCCTGTGGCTTTACATCGTTGAGCAGAAGCTCGATGAGAAGCAGGCAAAAGAGGCACTGAAACAGCGCTTCGACAAATCGGACAAGGAACAGTGGGGATGGAACATTGTCGAGTTCTACCTGGGCAACATTAGCGAAGCAACGCTGATGGAACGTCTCAAGGCGGACGCAACGGATAACACCTCGCTCGCTGAGCATCTCAGTGAAACCAACTTCTATTTAGGTAAGTACTACCTAAGTCTGGGGGATAAGGACAGCGCTACGGCACTGTTCAAATTAGCGGTTGCTAACAACGTACACAACTTCGTTGAGCACCGTTATGCATTGTTGGAATTATCGCTCTTGGGCCAGGAGCAAGATGACCTGGCAGAATCGGACCAGCAATAGCTGACGACATAAACATCAGCCCGTAATCTTTTTGATTGCCATCACCTTCACTGGTGAGGGCGTTGTTGTTCGTCAATACACCTAATTTGAGCCGGTTCACACTTTTCAATGAAAATTGCAGATCATTTTCACGATGAGCTAAGTAGACTGGCCGCCATTGACATTGAGGCACTCGTACTACATGGCTGAATTCGAAACCACTTTTGCAGATCTGGGCCTGAAGGCTCCTATCCTTGAAGCTCTTAACGATCTCGGTTACGAAAAACCATCTCCGATCCAGGCAGAATGTATCCCACATCTGCTCTCTGGTCGTGACGTGCTGGGCATGGCCCAGACTGGTAGCGGCAAAACCGCAGCATTCTCGCTGCCGCTTCTGAACAACATTGATCCGGACCTGCGTGCACCGCAGATCCTCGTCCTGGCTCCAACCCGTGAACTGGCGGTTCAGGTTGCGGAAGCGATGACGGAATTCTCTAAACACATGCGCGGCGTAAACGTGGTAGCCCTGTACGGCGGCCAGCGTTATGACGTGCAGTTACGCGCCCTGCGCCAGGGCCCACAGATTGTTGTCGGTACGCCGGGCCGTCTGCTGGATCACCTGAAGCGCGGTACACTGGATCTCTCTAAACTGAGCGGTCTGGTACTGGATGAAGCCGACGAAATGCTGCGTATGGGCTTCATCGAAGACGTAGAAACCATCATGGCGCAGATCCCGGAAGGTCATCAGACCGCTCTGTTCTCTGCCACCATGCCAGAAGCAATCCGTCGCATTACCCGCCGCTTCATGAAAGAGCCGCAGGAAGTGCGCATTCAGTCCAGCGTTACCACTCGCCCGGACATCAGCCAGAGCTACTGGTCTGTGTACGGCATGCGCAAAAACGAAGCGCTGGTGCGTTTCCTGGAAGCGGAAGATTTTGATGCGGCGATTATCTTCGTTCGTACCAAAAACGCGACCCTGGAAGTGGCTGAAGCCCTGGAGCGTAACGGCTACAACAGCGCAGCGCTGAATGGCGACATGAACCAGGCTCTGCGTGAGCAGACGCTGGAGCGTCTGAAAGACGGTCGTCTGGATATCCTGATTGCAACCGACGTGGCAGCACGTGGTCTGGACGTTGAGCGTATCAGCCTGGTTGTAAACTACGACATCCCAATGGACTCTGAGTCTTACGTTCACCGTATCGGCCGTACCGGTCGTGCAGGTCGTGCGGGTCGTGCCCTGCTGTTCGTTGAGAACCGCGAGCGTCGTCTGCTGCGTAACATTGAACGCACCATGAAGCTGACCATTCCGGAAGCGGAGCTGCCAAACGCAGAACTGCTGGGCAAACGCCGTCTGGAAAAATTCGCCGCGAAAGTCCAGCAGCAGCTGGAAAGCAGCGATCTGGATCAGTACCGTGCGCTGCTGGCGCAGATTCAGCCAACCGCTGAAGGCGAAGAGCTGGATATCGAAACGCTGGCTGCAGCACTGCTGAAGATGGCACAGGGCGAACGTACCCTGATCGTGCCACCAGATGCACCGATGCGTCCTCGTCGTGAGTTCCGCGATCGTGACGATCGCTTCGAACGCCGTGGTGACCGTAACGATCGTGGCCCACGTGGTGACCGTTCAGAGCGTGGTGGTGAAGACCGTCCACGTCGTGAGCGTCGTGACGCTGGCGAAATGGAACTGTACCGCATTGAAGTGGGCCGTGATGATGGTGTTGAAGTTCGTCATATCGTTGGCGCGATCGCGAACGAAGGCGACATCAGCAGCCGTTACATCGGTAACATCAAGCTGTTCGCATCTCACTCCACCATCGAGCTGCCAAAAGGCATGCCGGGCGAAGTACTGCAGCACTTTACTCGCACCCGCATCCTGAACAAGCCGATGAACATGCAGCTGCTGGGCGATGCACAGCCACGTCCTGACCGTGGCGGTGAACGTCGTGGCGGTGGTCGCGGTTTCGGTGGCGAGCGTCGTGAAGGCGGTCGTAGCGAAGGTCGCGGTGGTGAAGGACGTCGTTTCTCCGGTGAACGCCGTGATAGCCGTGGCCCACGTCGTGAAGAAGGCACCAGCCGTCGTCGTTTTGGTGACGCTTAAGCCTTTCGTTTCTGACGTAAAGTAATATATACAGCCCCGATAAAGACTATCGGGGCTTTTTTTATTCCCTTTGTACTCTTGTACTGGTACAGTGCAGCACATTAAAATGCAAACCACATTTTTGACTGGAGATATGGCTGTATGGCGACACTAACCACCACCCAAACGTCACCTTCGCTGCTTGGCGGCGTGGTGATCATCGGCGGAACCATTATTGGTGCCGGGATGTTCTCCCTGCCAGTGGTCATGTCCGGTGCGTGGTTCTTCTGGTCGCTGGCTGCGCTGGTCTTCACCTGGTTCTGTATGCTCCATTCAGGGCTGATGATCCTTGAAGCCAACCTGAACTACCGCATTGGCTCCAGTTTCGACACCATCACGAAAGATCTGCTGGGTAAAGGCTGGAACCTGGTGAACGGCCTTTCCATCGCGTTTGTGCTCTACATCCTGACCTACGCGTACATCTCAGCAAGCGGCTCGATTCTGCATCACACCTTTTCGGAGATGTCGTTGAACGTTCCGGCGCGTCTGGCCGGGTTGTGCTTTGCGCTGGGTGTCGCGTTTATCGTCTGGATGAGTACCAAAGCGGTGAGCCGGATGACGGCCATCGTACTGGGCGCAAAGGTCATCACTTTCTTTCTGACCTTCGGTAGCCTGCTGGGGCACGTTACCCCGTCAACACTGTTTAACGTGGCTGAAACCAATACGTCGTACACGCCGTATCTGCTGATGACCCTGCCGTTCTGTCTGGCGTCGTTTGGCTACCACGGCAACGTACCGAGCCTGATGAAGTATTACGGCAAAGACCCGCGGACAATCGTCAAGTGCCTGGTTTACGGTACGCTGCTGGCGCTGGGGCTGTATGTGATTTGGCTGCTGGGGACGATGGGCAACATCCCGCGTCCTGAGTTTATCGGCATTGCGCAGAAGGGCGGGAATATAGATGTGCTGGTGCAGGCGCTGAGCGGTGTACTGAACAGCCGCAGTCTGGATCTGCTGCTGGTGGTATTCTCCAACTTTGCGGTTGCGAGCTCTTTCCTCGGCGTGACGCTCGGCCTGTTTGACTATCTGGCGGACCTGTTTGGCTTTGATGACTCCGCGATGGGGCGCTTCAAAACCGCACTGCTGACCTTCCTGCCACCGATGGTGGGCGGCCTGCTGTGGCCGAACGGCTTCCTGTACGCCATTGGTTATGCCGGTCTGGCGGCTACCATCTGGGCGGCAATTGTGCCGGCGCTGCTGGCGCGTAAATCCCGTCAGCGCTTCGGTAGCCCGAAATTCCGCGTCTGGGGCGGTAAACCGATGATTGCACTGATTCTGGTGTTTGGTGTTGGTAACGCGCTGGTCCACGTGCTGTCGAGCTTTAATCTGTTGCCGGTATATCAGTAAGTTTTTGTGCCGGATGGCGGCTACGCCTTATCCGGCCTACGCGATCCCGTAGGCCCGGTAAGCGAAGCGCCACCGGGCAAAAAAACTACCCCACCAACTCCTCTTTCACCTGCATCGCCAGCTCAAACGAGTGCAAACGCGCCTGATGATCGAAAATCTGGCCGTTAACCATAATCTCATCAGCCTGCGTTTCGCGCAGCACCGCCTCAAGCCCGTGACGCACCTTCGCTTTATCTCCCACCAGCGACATGCTCAGCGCCTGTTGAACACCATACTGCTCGGAAGCTGACCACAGCTGATGCATATTCTCCACCGGCGGTGGAAGCTGGCCGGTCTCACCGCGACGCAGCTTCACAAACGCCTGCTGCATGGAGGTAAACAGGAATTCCGCATCGCGATTGCTGTCGGCGGCAATGATGTTGATACACACCATCGCGTACGGTTTCTCCAGCCTTTCAGAAGGTTTGAAGTTCGTGCGGTAGAGATGCAGCGCCTGATGCAGCATATCCGGTGCGAAGTGGGAGGCGAACGCGAAGGGCAGCCCCAGCTGTGCAGCAAGCTGCGCGCTATAAAGACTTGAGCCTAACAGCCATACCGGGATCTTCTCGCCATAGCCCGGCACCGGGCGCACGTGCGGGTTCGGGTCACGCGCATCGAACCAGTCCACCAGTTCAGCCACATCACGCGGGAAATTGTCGATGTCACCGCTCATATGGCGACGCAGGGCGCGCATGGTGGGCTGGTCGCTGCCCGGCGCACGGCCAAGGCCTAAATCAATACGGCCCGGGTAGAGGGTATTCAGCGTACCAAACTGCTCGGCGATCACCAGCGGCGCATGGTTTGGCAGCATCACGCCACCGGAACCCAGGTGCAGAGTGGTGGTGTTCGCGGCCAGATAGCCAATCAGCACCGAGGTGGCAGCGCTGGCGATGCCGACCATGTTGTGATGCTCCGCCAGCCAGTAACGGTGATAGCCACGCTTTTCGGCCAGTTGAGCCAGATCAAGAGAGTGCGAAAAGGCTTCTCTTGCCGAGGAGCCTTGTGGGATCGGCGCCAGATCCAGCACCGAAAACGGAAGGGTTTTGTCAGTCATAACAGCTCACTTTGTCGACGGTCAATCTTTAATACTGCATTAAATAATGATAACCGTTGTTAACAAAGTGAGCCTTTTTCAGGCCTGCAACTCCAGTCCGGCCAGCCGCTTCCAGTAGCCGTTACAGTCACTGTTTGCCGTCAGCGGCAGCGGCGATGCGCCGTTTTCATTGGCGCGAAAAGCATCCAGCATGGCAAACACGCTGGTGTCCAGCGGGGACAGACGTACCATGTCCACCAGTCCGTCCATCGACGCCAGCTCGTTACCAAGGTTATACACATAACCACTCATGGTCTGAATGCCGTTCAGGACAAACACCTGCTGATTCTCCTGCGACAGCATGCTGCGTCCGTTCGGGTACTTGATGCAGCAGGTTTCGCACTCGTCTTTCGGGCGATCTTCAGAGCGGGCAGTGAAGCAGCGGGCAGAGTACGCCAGCGGCAGATGGCCATAGCTCAACACTTCCACTTCAAACTGGTTGCGAATACCCAGCTCGTCACACTGGTTCAGGAGGTTTACCAGCCAGTCACGCGACAGCTCTACCGGCATGCACCAGCGCATCATCCCCTGTTTCAGCAGCAGGCGCAGGGTCACGGCGTTATAGCAGTTCAATGCATGGCCCGCGACAAACGGCAGCTTGCGTTCGGCGCACATATTCACCACGCCCAGATCGCTGGCCTCCAGCAGAAACTCGCCGTTCTCCACGTAGCGCTTCAGCTCACCCAGTTCAGATGAGGCCTGCACCAGCGCCAGCGTAGAGAGCACCACCTGTTTGCCGCTACCGGCCAGGCTTTTCGCCATCTCCAGCCAGTCGCCCACTTTGGTGGCACGGCGCTTGCTGCATACCGCTTCGCCAAGGTAAATCACATCGGCGCTGCTGGTCGCGGCCTGTTGATAAAAATCTTCCAGCGTCTCTTTTGGCCAGTAGTAGAGCACCGGTCCTAATGAATATTTCATGGTTATCTCACTGCCATTTACGGTGATACGCGCCAAGCGTGGTTTGGGTGCCTTCGGACATTGCGCCGAGCGTCTCCATCCAGGCCGATTGCGGGGCGTAGTTCTGCGGATCTGCCATGCAGCGGTCAATGGCCTGACGCCAGACTTTCGCCACCTGACTGACGTAGGCCGGGCTGCGCTGGCGACCTTCAATCTTCACCGAGGCAATATTAGCGGCCAGCAGTTCCGGCAGCAGTTCCAGCGTGTTGAGGCTGGTGGGTTCTTCCAGCGCGTGATAACGCTCGCCGTCAACCAGATAGCGGCCTTTGCACAGCGTCGGGTAGCCAGCGTTTTCACCGTCCTGATAGCGGTCAATCAGTATCTCATTCAGGCGAGATTCCAGCCCCTGCGGGGTTTGCTGCCAGCGAACAAAGCGGGCAGGTGAGCAGGCACCAACGGTATTAGGGGATTCACCGGTTAAATACGAGGAGAGATAGCAGCGGCCTTCAGCCATGATGCACAGGCTACCAAAGGCAAAAACTTCCAGCGGCACTGGCGTGACGCGCGCGAGTTGCTTAACCTGATGAATAGAGAGCACGCGCGGTAAAACCACCCGGGCCACGTCAAAATTTTGATGATAAAAACGTACCGCCTCTTCGTTGGTGGCAGAGGCCTGAACAGAGACATGGCGCTCAATATGAGGATAGCGTTCTGCCGCATACTCTAGCATGGCGAGGTCGGCCAGAATCAGCGCATCGGCACCCAGCTGTGCTGCCATATCCACCGCGCGCTGCCAGCGGGCATAGCCATCAGGATGGGCAAAGGTATTGATGGCAATATGCAATTTGCGGCGGTGCTGATGTACGAAGTTAACGGCTTCCTGAAGCTTTTTCTCCGTAAAGTTGAGGCCAGCAAAATGGCGGGCGTTAGTATCATCTTTCAGCCCGATATAGACCGCATCGGCCCCATTTTCGATGGCCGCCTTAAGCGCCGGAAGGTTTCCGGCAGGGCAGAGCAGCTCCATAATTTATCCTGATGTCGTCGAGAGCAAAAATGTTAACGAGCTGGGATTTTAATTAACCCATACGCGACAATTTTTGATTTAAGGCAGCTAATGGCGTATTGATGGCACCAATAATGAGGTACACCGGACGTCGGTTTGTTGATTTACGCCGCTATGTTCTCCTCCGGATATGGCAAAATACCCGGACTATCGCTATCAGGGAGTAAAGCTCGTGCTGGATAAACTGCGTTCACGTCTCGTACAATTTGGTCCATCAATGCTGAGCGTGCCGGTAAAACTGGCGCCGTTCGCGCTTAAACGTCAGGTGCTGGAGCAGCTCCTGAGCTGGCAGTTCCGCCAGGCGCTGCAGGAAGGCGAACTGGCGTTCCTGGAAGGCCGCTGGTTAAGCATTGAAGTGCGTGATATCGGTCTGCGCTGGTTTACCTCCGTCGAGAATGACCAGCTGATTGTGCGCCAGTCCGCCGACGCGGATGTGAGCTTTAGCGCCGACGCCTGCGATCTGCTGATGATCGCCGCGCGTAAGCAGGATCCGGATACCCTCTTTTTCCAGCGCCGTCTGGTCATTGAAGGCGATACGGAACTGGGTCTGTACGTCAAAAATTTAATGGATGCCATTGAGCTGGAGCAGATGCCAAAAGCGCTGCGCGTGATGTTAATGCAAATGGCAGATTTCGTTGAGGCCGGGCTGAAAACCCCGCCTGACAGTAAACACACTTCAGTAGGTGAGCCATGCTGATTCGAGTCGAAATTGGGATTGATGCACCGGGTATCGATGCGTTGTTACGCCGCTCTTTTGCGAGCGACGCAGAAGCCCAACTGGTCCACGATCTCCGCGAAGACGGCCTGATCACGCTGGGGCTGGTTGCCACCGATGACGAAGGTCAGGTGGTGGGCTATGTTGCCTTCAGCCCGGTAACCGTTCAGGGTGAAGAATTACAGTGGGTAGGAATGGCGCCGCTGGCGGTAGATGAACACTATCGTGGACAAGGGCTGGCACGTCAGCTGGTGTATGAAGGGCTGGACTCACTCAATGAGTTTGGCTATGCCGCGGTGGTGACGCTGGGCGATCCTGCTTTCTATGGTCGCCTGGGCTTCGAGCCGGCGGCGCAGTACGATCTCCGCTGTCGCTGGCCGGGCACCGAAACTGCCTTCCAGGTGCACCGTCTGGCGGATGACGCGCTCAACGGCGTAAATGGCCTCGTGGAGTATCACGACCATTTTAATCGCTTCTAATCAGGCTTTCACACAGCGCCTCAAACGATCCGTCTCCGGTGACGAGGCGCTCTTTCTGGCGCTTCGTTAACTGCTTAATGCGGTATTCCACTCTTAACGCCAGCGATCTGTCACCCACGGGGGCAGAAAAGGCGAGCGTCAATTCTCCTTTCCCCCGCAGCGCTTTTGCCCCTTTTCCCGTTTGATGCTGAAGAAAACGCCGCGCCACATCGGTCGTGATCCCGGTGTAGAGAGCGTTATCGGCGGTACGGACAAGATAGAGAAACCAGCACACGGTAAACAGATTCAGTATGTTAAGGTGAACGCACCATAGCATGAGAGAGAACGAAAATGGAAACTCTGGCTGCCATTAACCGCTGGCTGGCGAAACAGCATGTTGTCACCTGGTGCGTGTATGACGACGGTGAAATGTGGTGCGCGAATGCGTTTTACTATTATGACCCTGAGCGCGTTGCGTTTTATGTGATGAGCGAAGATAAAACGCGCCATGCGCAGATGACCGGTCAGCAGGCGAAGGTGGCAGGGACAGTTAACGGTCAGCCTAAAACGGTAGCACTGATCCGTGGGGTGCAGTTTAAAGGGGAGATCCGTCGTCTGGACGGTGAAGAGAGCGACGCGCGCCGTAAGCACTACACGCGCCGCTTTCCGGTAGCCGCCGCCTTAAAAGCCCCGGTGTGGGAAATCCGCCTTGATGAGCTGAAATTTACCGACAACACGCTGGGCTTTGGCAAAAAGCTGCACTGGCTACGCGCCGAGCAGGCGTAGCGCTTCGCGGTTGAACGCCGGCAGATCGTCCGGGGTTCGGCTGGTGATCAGCTGGTCTTTGTCGTTGACCACCTCCTGATCGTAAAACTCGGCCCCCGCGTTTTTCAGATCGACAACGATCGGTTTCACGGCAGTGAGTTTACGCCCGCGCACCACATCCGCGCTGATAAGCAGTTGCGGACCGTGGCAGATAGCAAAGACCGGTTTTCCGGTGGAGACAAAATCGCGGGTGAACGTCACGAAGCGCTCGTCGCCGCGCAGGGAATCCGGTGAATGACCGCCGGGTAACAGCAGGGCATCAAAATCAGACGGGCTGACGTTATCGATGGTCTCATCGATGGTCACGCTGGCCTCGCCCTTGTGGCCTTTCACCGTTTTTCCCGCCTCTTTCTCAATGGTGATGACCTCATGTCCCGCCTTGCGGAACGCCTCAGCAGGTGAGGTGAATTCTGAATCTTCAAACTCGTCGGTAATCAGGACTGCGATTTTTTTACCCATGCTTCCTCCGTTGTTTTCGCTTCAGACTGTTTTTTTCCCGTTTGTGGTAAATACTTACCGGTAACAGACTTCTAAGTGTGGTTGACCATGCTGAGTTCGCAAACGGACTATTCTGTAAAGGGGATGAAATGAGTCAGGTACTGATTACGGGGGCAACCGGGCTGGTGGGCGATCATCTGCTGCGGCTGCTGATCCAGGATCGCAGGGTGAACTACATTGCGGCCCCGACACGTCGACCGCTGGCGGACATTTCTGGCGTTTTTAATCCTCACGATCCACAGCTGACCGACGCACTGGCGCAGGTGCAGGATCCCATCGATATCGCCTTTTGCTGCCTCGGGACAACGCGGCGTGAGGCGGGCAGTAAAGAGGCGTTTGTTCATGCTGACTATACGCTGGTGGTCGATACGGCGCTAACGGCGAAAAAGCTGGGGGCCACCCATTTTCTGGTGGTCAGCTCGCTGGGTGCCAGCGCCCGCTCGCCGTTCTTTTACAGCAAGGTGAAGGGCGAGATGGAAGAGGCCCTGATTGCCCAGAAGTGGGAGCGGTTGACAATAGTCCGTCCCTCCATGCTGCTGGGGCATCGCGACGAGCGTCGTTTTAACGAGTCGATGTTTGCCCCGTTGTTCCGCATTCTCCCCGGTAACTGGAAATCCATCGAGGCGCGCGATGTGGCGCGTGCGATGTTAAAAGAGGGGCTGTCACCATCGCAGGAGGGAGTGAATATCATCCCTTCGGCGAAACTGCGTGAAATCGCGCAGGGCGAGGCGTAAACTCCCCCGGCTAATTAAATAACACTCTCCGGGGAATGCTATGACTGGTCAGTCTTCATCTCAGGCGGCAACACCTGTCCAATGGTGGAAGCCCGCGCTCTTCTTTCTCGTGGTCATTATCGGCCTCTGGTATGTGAAATGGCAGCCGTACTACGGTAAAGCCTTCACTGCCGCCGAAACGCACAGCATCGGTAAATCTATTCTCGCTCACGCTGATTCCAGCCCGCTTCGCGCGGCGTGGGATTATGCCATGGTCTATTTCCTTGCCGTCTGGAAAGCCGCCGTATTAGGCGTCATTCTGGGCTCGTTGATCCAGGTGCTTATCCCGCGTCACTGGCTGGTGAAAACCCTGGGGCAGCCACGTTTTCAGGGCACCCTGCTGGGAACCATTTTCTCCCTGCCGGGCATGATGTGTTCGTGCTGTGCCGCGCCTGTTGCTGCCGGTATGCGCCGTCAGCGAGTCTCTATGGGCGGTGCGCTGGCGTTCTGGATGGGCAACCCGCTGTTAAACCCGGCAACGCTGGTGTTTATGGGCTTTGTCCTTGGCTGGCATTTCGCCTTTATCCGCCTGGTGGCCGGTCTGCTGACGGTGCTGGTGGTGGCAACGCTGGTGCAGAAATGGGTGAAAGATAACGCCGTTGAACCGGCCGCCATTGAGCTTGATGTCAGCGAGCCACAGGGAAGCTTCTTTGCGCGCTGGGGGAATGCTCTGTGGCAGCTTTTCTGGAGCACCATTCCTGTGTATATCCTGGCGGTGCTGGTGCTCGGGGCCGCACGCGTCTGGCTATTCCCGCATGCCGACGGCGCCATCAACAATACCCTGATGTGGGTCATTGCGATGGCCATTGCCGGTTGTCTGTTTGTGATCCCAACGGCGGCTGAAATTCCGATTGTTCAGACCATGATGTTGGCTGGCATGGGCACCGCACCGGCACTGGCGTTGCTCATTACCTTGCCTGCCATCAGCCTGCCGTCGCTTATCATGCTGCGTAAGTCATTCCCGGCGAAAGCGCTGTGGCTCACCGCAGGGCTGGTGGCGTTGAGTGGGGTGATTGTGGGGGGTATTGCGCTTCTGTGAAAAAAGCCCGGTGGCGCGAGCGCTCACCGGGCTTACAGTCAGGTGGGAATTACTTAATGTAAGTAAATGCGGTGGTGACGTGTTTCACGCCGCTCACCCGGCTGGCGATATCGGCCGCCGCTTTCCCTTCACGATCGGTAACCAGGCCCAGCAGGAACACTTCGCCGTTTTCGGTCGTCACTTTCACGTTAGATGATTTCACCTGGTCTGAACCCAGCAGCTGGGAACGGACTTTGGTGGTGATCCACGTGTCATTGGAGGCGGTACCAAGGCTGATTGGCTGCCCCTGACGGACTTCGTTGAAGACTTCCGCAGTGCCCTCTACGCCCATCGCGATCTGTTTTGCGCGGCTGGAGAGTTCGCTATTTGGCGCCTGGCCTGTCAGCAGCACTTTGCCCTGGTAAGCCGTCACGTTGATGCGCGCTTCTTTCTTAATTTGCTCGTCTTTCGACAGCGCACTGTTGACGCGCAGCTCCAGCGTGCCGTCATCTACCTGGGTGCCAACGGTGCGCGGATCGGTCGCTGCTTTGGTGCCGACGGCAGCGGTACCCACGACAGCCGCAGCGATACATCCCTGCAGCAGTAATGCAGACATAAGAACTGCGAGGGTCGATAAAGCCTTCATGAGAACTCCTTAATCATCCTGGTGAGGGAAAAGCGTGTTATCGATCAAATCACATAAGCAGTTCACCGTGAGCATATGCATCTCCTGAATGCGTGCGCTACGGTGAGACGGAATGCGGATTTCCACATCCTGCGGCCCCAGCAGGCCCGCCAGCTCGCCCCCGTCATAGCCGGTTAAGGCAACGATAGTCATATCGCGGGTAACGGCGGCTTCGACAGCTTTGACAATGTCACGGCTATTGCCGCGCGTGGAGATAGCCAGCAGCACATCGCCCGCATGGCCCAGGGCACGCACCTGCTTAGCGTAAATCTCGTCATGCAGACGATCGTTAGCAATCGCTGTTAAGACTACATTATCGGTATTAAGTGCAATGGCAGGTAAACTGGGGCGTTCTGTTTCAAAACGATTGATCATACTGGCAGCAAAATGCTGTGCGTTGGCAGCGGACGTGCCATTGCCACAACAGAGGATTTTGTTGCCATTGAGCAGGGACTGCACCAGCGTCATGGCGGCGCGAGAGATTGCGTCAGGGAGGGCTTCTGCCGCGGCAATCTGAGTCTGAATGCTTTCTGTGAAGCACACTTTAATTCTTTCGAGCACGTTATCCCTTTTAAATCTTAATTATGCGTCTTCGCCAAAAGCGTTTTTCAGCCATTCGATCTCGTTTCCGGTGAAGGCTAACACATCGAACCGGCAATCCACAGTATCAAAACTCCCATTATGGCGGGCAAGCCACAAGTGGGCAGTCTGTAATAATTTATGTTGTTTGGCGGGCGTCACGCTGGCGGCAGCACCGCCAAAACGGGAAGACTGTCGGTAGCGTACTTCCACAAACACAATGACCTGACCCTCTTTCATGATCAGATCGATTTCGCCGCCACGTCCGCGAACGTTAGCGGCGATAAAGCGCAGTCCCTTGCCCTCAAGCCAGAGACGCGCTTTTAATTCCCAGGCGTCGCCGGTCTCTTTACGGCTTAACTGGCCGGGACGATTTGTCCTTGCTGATATTTGAGCCATGATAACTTCCTGTTAATCACGCAATCCTGAGTGGCCGTCAGATCGCCGGTATTGCCGTTTAGCTCAAAGCCCGGCACCTGACGCATTTGGGTAAAGTGGTTCGCCAGCGTCCAGGCATCGACGCCCATCGCGTACAGACGCGCCAGCGAGTAGTCGTTACGGACTGCGCTCAGCGCCTGCTGCATCAGGGCCGGATTGCTGCCCGCCAGCATCGGAATTTCGCTGTATTGCAGGCCGTCCATCTCCAGGCGGAAATCCGGGCCTGCGGTGCCTTGTGCGCTGCGAGAGCTGGCGTAGAGCGTGGCGCCGCTCTGGCTGCCGTTACGCATGGCGATCATCGGCTTGATGAAGGCAATCTCTTGTGGCGTAGCGACGATATAGGCCGCATCCACTTTACCGCCACCGCTAATCTGCGCGTCGGTAGGTGGGGCAGGGATGGTCAGACCGCCAATCGTCACGCTCTGCTGCTGTGGCAGGCTTGTACTCACCGGGCTGCCGTTAAGCGCAATACCCGCGCCGCCGTTAACGCCCGCGCGTAGTTCAGAGACGGAGCCGAATTTCTGCTGCAGCACGATGCCGCCGCCCAGCTTCTGCCACTCTTCGGCAAAGGCGTTGGCGACGCGATCGCCCAGTGTACTGCGAGGGATCAGCAGCAGCGGAGACTGTTTCCCTTGCTCGTGAATATGACGCGCCGCATCGCGGGCTTCATCTTCCGGAGAGAGGGCGAAATAGCAGATATTGGCGCGGTTCTGAACCTGTTCAGGCTGGTTGAGCGCCAGCACGTTCAGCGCAGTGTTGCTCTTCATCAACTCTTCAACGTTGTTTTTCAGCAGCGGACCCACAACGATGCTGGCACCGTCCTGTTGCACCTGCGCCAGAACCTGATCGAGCGGTTGAGAACTGGTGTCGTAGATTTTCAGCTCAGCGCCCGGGTTAGCGCTGGTGGTGGCTGCGGCCTGTGGCTGGGCAGCAGGCTGAGCGGCAGGTTGTGCTGCGGGCTCAGTGGTCTGCGGTTGAGGTTGCTCCGCTGTCGCAGGCTCTGTCGCCGGTGCGGATTGTGTCTCTACCGGAGTCGCAGGCGCGGGTGCTGCGGCCGCAGGTGTGGTCGGTGCCGTCACCGGGTTCTGCATCGTCCCCTGCGGCGGCGTTTGTGCTGTGGTCAGGTCGCTGGTTTCCGCGGCGGAAGGGCTGACAACGTCGTTCACGTTTGCCGCCTGAGCTGCCTGCGCCGGAACTGCACTGCCGGTCACTGGCGTGGTACCGTTCTTCGCCGCTTCAAAACCTTGTTGAATGGTGCGGCCAAATACCGCCGCCTGGCCGTTCAACGGCAGAAGCAGGGCGATTTTGCTGGTGGAGGCAGGCTTAAAGTTCTGCACGTTCACCAGCTGTGTCGGCAGCAATTTCGCGCCCGGGTTTTGTGGGTAGCGCGTTTGCCAGTCGGTAATACCGGCTTTCAGCATGTTTGGATCGCTGCGGTTGTTAAACCACATCTGTTGCAAATCCAGCCACCCCTGCAACACGTTTTCATCAGCATTGATGACCAGTGCCTGCGCCTGTTCCTGGGTCATTGAGGCGAGTGCCTGCCAGGTGGCATCAATATTTTTCTGCTTGTCCGCACCGCCGAGCAGCGGCTCCTGGGCGATCAGCGCCCGCAGCAGCGTCAGGGAAGGACGTCCCTGCTCAGCGGTGATACCCGCCTGCCAGAAACGGGCCTGCTGATTTTTATCCAGTGCGCTTACGTCGATGTCGCCAAGGATCTTTTTCGCGGCGGCATAATCTTTCAGCGCGACTTTCAGCTCGGCAGAGAGCAGGCTCTGCTCAAGACGCTGGGCATCGTTAAGCTCGTGCGGAAGCTGGTTGAACAGTTCGGCGGCCTGCTGGGTTTTGCCCTCTTTCAGCAGTGCACGAATGGCGAGTAATTGCCAGTTGATCCTGGTATCATTTGAGCTTTGCGACATTTGTTGCAGATAAAAGCCAGAATCAGCCTGAGCGGATCCCTGCAGATGGGCCGTGCTCTGGTCAGGTGCCTGGGTGCCACAGCCTGCAAAGATCAGGGCTGCCAGCAGAAGCGGCACGCTGCGCGTGGCTTTTTTTCGAAGAAACGTTAACGGTACCATACTGTATCCAGTGATTTTTTTTACGCAATGCTCAATATTAAATCGGCAATACGGACGAAACAATGAAACAACACGAAACGGCAGAGAATTCTCAAGGCCAGCTTTATATTGTACCTACTCCTATCGGGAATTTGTCTGATATTACCCAACGTGCGCTGACCGTATTGCAAGCTGTTGATTTAATTGCTGCTGAAGATACCCGGCATACCGGTTTATTGCTGCAACACTTTGCGATTAACGCTCGTCTCTTCGCCCTGCACGATCATAATGAGCAGCAAAAAGCAGAAACGCTGGTGGCGAAGCTCAAAGAGGGGCAGAGCATTGCGCTCGTCTCTGACGCCGGTACGCCGCTGATTAACGACCCGGGCTACCATCTGGTGCGTACCTGCCGTGAAGCCGGGATCCGGGTGGTCCCTCTGCCAGGACCGTGTGCTGCGATTGCTGCGTTGAGCGCAGCGGGCCTGCCGTCCGATCGTTTCTGCTATGAAGGTTTCCTGCCCGCCAAATCCAAAGGCCGCCGTGACGTGTTAAAAGAGCTGGAAGCTGAACCGCGTACGCTGATTTTCTACGAATCCACGCATCGCCTGCTGGAAAGCCTGGAAGATATGGTGACCGTCTGGGGAGAGAGCCGCTACGTGGTGCTGGCGCGCGAGCTGACCAAAACCTGGGAAACCATTCACGGCGCGCCGGTCGGCGAACTGCTGGCGTGGGTAAAAGAGGACGAAAACCGTCGCAAGGGTGAGATGGTGCTGATTGTCGAAGGGCATAAAGCGGAGGAGGACGCACTGCCTGCCGATGCGCTGCGTACTCTGGCACTGCTACAGGCTGAATTGCCGCTTAAGAAAGCGGCAGCACTGGCGGCAGAAATCCACGGCGTGAAGAAGAATGCGCTCTATAAATATGCGCTGGAGCAGCAGGGGGAGTAAGTCATACTCCGCCTGTTTTTGCCGGGCGGTGCTGCGCTTGCCCGGCCTACAAAATCCAGAGTGTCGGAATAAATGTCGGTAAAAATGTCGGAAAAGAAAATTGCGCAGATCATCCGGCGATCTGCGTCTTTCGCTAAACCGTAATGATCTCAGTACCCGTTTTGCTCAGCTGGTCTTTATCGTGTTTTCCGATCCCATCATCCGTAATCACACAGTCAATCTTCTCCATCGGCAGCACCTGATTAAACCCGCGACGATTAAACTTGCTGGCATCCAGTACGGCAATCACTTTATGGGCGGCAGCGGCCATCACGCTGCTGATGGAGTAGCCTTCATTGAAGGTGGTGATACCATTTGTTGCATCAATGCCGTCAGCCCCAACAAACATCAAATCCGCGCTGATACCTGCAAGCGAACGCTCGGCAATGGTTCCGTGCATGGAGTGCGTTTTATGGCGTACCGTGCCGCCGCAAACCACCAGCGTAATATCTTTATTTTCCGAAAGAGCAAACGCAGCGGGCAAGCTGTTGGTGATAACGGTAATATTGGCTTTCCTCACCAGCGCTTCGGCTATCAGCATAGTGGTACTGCCGCTGTCTAAAATAACCGTCATCCCTTCTTCGATCAGGGCGGCGGCGGCCTGAGCAATACGTTTTTTCGGATCGCTTGCCAGCTGGTAGCGTTCCTCCAGTACGACTTCCTGATTCTCACTTTCAGCCAGGTTACTGCCCGGCTTTGCGGCGCCCCCATGGAAGCGCGTGACCAGCCCTTTTTCTTCCAGCAGACGCAGGTCGGTTCGAATGGTTACTTCAGAGATGCCAAACAGATTTGATAGATCCTGCACCATCACGCTGCCCTGAGCGTTGACGAGGTCAACGATTTTGTTCCTTCGCTCAAATGAGTTCATATTGAATTGCCTGATAATTAATTGTCCCTATTCTAATCGAAGGTATGCGAAAGGTGTAAGGCAATATTCGAAAGTAAATGTGAGCCAGCTCAGGTTGCTGGCTCGAGGGATTAGGCGAAACGCAGCATAATTTTGCCCTGCATCGGTGCGCCGTTCAGAGCCTGCACGGCCTGAGCGAAGCTCTCACTGTCGCCGGTATGGGCAATGAGTGGCTCCAGTTGCAGTTTTTTCCCTGTGAGCAGGCGGACTGCCGTTTCCCACTCTTCCCCTGGCCACGGTGCTGAGTAGTTCATCCAACTACCCAGAAGCGTCAGCTCCTTACGCAATATTTTGCCAAAGGTTGCGGCAGGTAAATTCAGGTCATGATGTAATGTACCGACCAGCGCCACCTGGGCGTGAGGACCGGCAATATCAATGGCAAGCGAGACAGTTTGTGGTGTTCCAGCGGTTTCCAGCACGAGTTGATCAAACCGGTTGTCCTTAAGCGCGTTGAGAATGTCATCGGTGCTCAGGGTCCGGCTGTTGAACACCTGGGTCGCGCCCAAGGTTGTCGCCAGGGCGAGTTTATCGTCGTTGATATCAATTGCAGCCACGCTCTTTGCCCCCAGTGCCAGCGCGCACTGCATCGCCAACAGACCGATCGTCCCTGCACCGACGATAATGACATTTTTATCTTTGCAGCCCGAAGCCAGATGGAACGCGTGCAGCCCTACGGTGATAGGCTCGATAAATGCCCCGTCTTCGATCGCCATCTCTGCTGGCAGGCGGAACAGGTTCGCGCGCTTCAAGACAATATATTCCGCATTGCCACCGTCACTGCGTGAGCCGACAAACTGGTACTGCTTACACAGCGAGTAGTAGCCTTTTTCACACTCCGGGCAGGAAAAACAGGGCAGGAGTGGAATGCAGGCTACAGCATCTCCGGCCTGGAGATCCTTTATATCTGCACCACAGGCTTCGACGTGTCCGCTAAATTCGTGGCCCAGGGTGATCGGGTAGTAGTGCGCCCCTTTGGCAAAAATACGCGGGATGTCTGAGCCGCATAATCCTGAGCAAACGATGCGTACCAGAACATCATCCGCATCCTGTATTTGAGGGATCGGGCGTTCTTCAACGCGCACGTTGCCCTCAGCGTGAATTACCACTGATTTCATGATTCACTCCAGAAAAAGAAGGGGAGCATGGCTCCCCGGATATTAAGATACCGTCAGGCTTTGCGGGTTATCGGCGTTTTTCTCCGCCGCCGTAAGCGCCCGGGCACGTCGCCAGGTGAGCAGTACGCCAGTAAAATAGATCGCACCAATCACGATGAATCCCACCACGTTTTGCCAGGTAAAGAGCTGGATGAGCAGCCAGGTGATCGGCGAACCGCCCTGATCCATGGATGCCACAAGCCCACCTGCTTTTAACGCCCCCGCGTTCTGTGCAAGCAGGGTGTGCAGGCCGATGGTCTGTGTGGCGATCCACAATGTGATACCCATTATGATGACGCCGGAGATGAGAGTACGGAACAGATTACCCTGATGAACCGCGACCGCCATTGCCACGAAGAAGCCGATAGTCGCAAGGTCGCCGAAAGGCAGCACCTGGTTACCCGGCACCAGTACCGCAATCAGAATTGTTAATGGGATGAAAATGAGACTGGCGGAGACCACTGACGTATGGCCCAGCAGCAGCGCGGGATCAAGACCAATTAAGAACTCCTGACCACCAAATTTGGCCTGCAGGCGTTTGCGGGCGTGTTTAGCAATTGGCGTCAGGCCGTCCATAATCGGCTTGATGACACGCGGCATCAGCAGCATCACCGCAGCGGTTTTCACCGCCAGTTGCAGAACGGATTTCGCGTCGTATCCTGCCAGCATGCCGATGACCAGCCCCATGACAAAACCGACGGTGACGGGCTCGCCAAACGGACCAAAGCGTTTCTGCACATCGTCGGCGCTAAAGTGGATCTGCTTCAGACCTGGAATGTGGTTGATAATTGTATCGACCAGCACCGCGACAGGACCGAGATACGCCGACGAGCCGTGAGGAATGGCAATTCCCTCCAGACCGAAGAAGTCTCGCGTGTCTTTGGCAAACCAGTCCCCCAGCTTGTAGACAAAGGCCGCGTGAACCACCACGCCAAGGATCCCCAGCCAGTAAGAGCCAGTGGCCAGGTGCAGCATTGCCCCGGTGAATGTCATATGCCAGATGTTCCAGATATCCACATTCACTACACGGGTCATACGGGTGACCAGCATGATGACATTGACCCCAATGGCTACCGGGATCGCCACCAGTGCGATTTGGGAAGCCCAGGTCATAGGGGAAGAACCTGGCCAGCCGATGTCAACCACGTGCAGGTTAATCTGGAATTGTTCCGCCATCGCTTTGGCTGCAGGGCCAATGGAGTCGAGCATCAGGCCAATGACCAGCCCAATTCCCACGAAGCCGATGCCGATATGCAGGCCGGACTTGAAGCAATCGCCAAGTTTCATCCCCAGAAGTTTAGAGAAGATAATAATGACGATGGGCAGCATGACGGTGGGACCGAGGTCGAGGATATACCGCATGATTTCGGTAAACATGATCTTACCCCTCGAGGATAGTAAGGATTTTTTGTTGCAGGGCTTCGATACCGACGCCTGATACAAACGGCATCCCATGAACTACCGGAATGTCACCAAAAGATCTGTCGACTTTTGCCGTGGTGCAGATCAGGTCTGCACCGTCCATATAGGTTTCAATTTCGGTCACCCGACACTGAACCAGATCCAGCGTTATGTTGTGGGCTTCACACAGTTCTTTGATCTCTTCAGCCGCCATGGTTGAGGTGGCTACGGCACCACCACAGGCAACAATAACTTTACGTTTCATAGGGTACTCCTTTTTATTATCAGTATGTTATGAAGCCTGTGCACAGGAGGCAGGCTCAAGGATAGTCTCCCGGAATTGCTCGGCCAGGCGATCGGCTGGCGTGGCCAGCAACATGTCCAGCGTGTCCGGGTTTTGTAGCTCGCTGAAAAGACGGCGCAGCAGTTTTATTTGCGCCGCAGGGTTTTCAACAATTAACGCGATAATGAGTGAAACCGCGACCTCTCGATCATCATCCGCCTGCTGAAAATTCACCGGTTTGTCCGGGCGAATCAGGTAAATCGCAGGGCTTTTGGCATGTACCGCTTCACAATGCGGGATCGCAACCGCATGGCGTTCGAGGGTAATGCCGGTGGGGTAGTTGAGCTCCCTTTCGAGAAGTGCGGCTGGGTAAGTGGCATGCACAACCCCTTTCGCCAGCATCTCCTCGCCAATATGTGCCAGCGCAAGCTGGCTATTTTCAAACTCAATTCCGGTACGGACAAAAACGTGACTCATAGACTCTCCGGGCATCAGACGTATTCAGGGGTACAGCCAAATCGATAGGCGCGTAATACATCCTGTATTTTGTCGATGATGAGATTTTGCGGTGTTGCAACGATCTCATTCATCGACAATCGTTCGAACTGAACGGGCATAAACTGGCTGATCAGCCCAAGTGGCAGTGGGGTGTTACTCAGGTTGGCGAGTAATTTCTCCACACCCTGACGGATACGCGGATGCGGCCAGTAGTAGCGAATGCGGTCAGACAAGCTGAAATGAATATCCACCATCGCCTGGCTCCAGGTCGGGCGGTAGTACTTTTTCCAGTAGTCCGGCTCGTTCAGCATCACCTCGTCGATCACCGCCAGCACGTGGCTGCGCTGCTCAGGAGCGATAAGTTCTTTCTCCATTTGCGCAAGGGCAAAGATGGCTTCACGCAGGGCAAAGGTGAGCGCCGGGCCAACTTTCAGAATCGCGAAGTGATCGCGTACCAGGGCGCGATAGGCCTGGCGGGTCTGGTAATCGGTCGAATGCGCCTCGTAGACCATCGGTGTCTGGCGGATCCAGCCGGAAAGCGCCTCTGCCGCGTGGGGCTGATAGTGAATAATTTGGGTATGGTCGAACTCCACGCCTGGTTGCACCACGATAGCAATCACGCGCGTCATGGCGTCTTCCAGACCGAGTTCGCTAAAGGCTGCGCGATGGGTGTCCAGCGTCTGTGCAGCATCTTCGACACGGGTAACATGCACGCTGTTAATACTGCTGGCTTCTCCACCTGGTACGGGAACTTCAGTACCAATGACGTAGGTCAGTGCCGCCTTTTGTTCCTCCGTAGCCGTCTCTTCAGCTGCTTTACACAGCCGCGCAGCGCGCTGTGCTACCACCACTGGCGCTAGCGGGATGGCGTCGTCGGCGCAGGACATGGATGCGTCCAGATGGATCTTGGTAAATCCCGCAGCGACATAGGCTTTGATCAGCTCAACGGATTTATCCATCGCGGCTTCCGCCGGTTCGTTTTGCCAGCAGTTAGGCCCCAGGTGATCCCCTCCAAGAATCAGGCGCTCTCGTGGAAAACCAACGTGTTTGGCAATGTTCAATACAAAATCGCGAAAATGGGCAGGAGTCATGCCGGTATAGCCACCAAACTGATTCACCTGATTCGAAGTGGCCTCAATCAGCACTTTATTGTTGGTGTTCAAATCAAACCGCAGTGCAGCTTCGATGACCAGCGGGTGAGCTGAACAGACAGAACAAATACCGAGGTGTTCTCCCGCCTTATGGCGGGCAATAATATCTTTCACAATTCCTCCGGGTCAGGACGTTAGAGTTTTCCTTCACAACCACAATCGATAATCACCTTGCGTACCACCTCTTGCATGGCACTTTTGGCTGGTACCATGTAATGACGCGGATCGCTGGCATCGGGATGTGAAGCGAGATAGGTTTTCAGCGCGTTTGAGAAGGCGATTTTGAGTTCTGTGGCGACATTGACTTTGCAGATCCCGAGGCTAATTGCCTTACGGATATCTTCTGTCGACAATCCTGAGGCACCGTGCAGTACCAGCGGAATATCAACCTGATTACGGATCTCTGCCAGGCTCTCGAAATCGAGCTTTGGCGTGGCTTTGTACAGGCCGTGCGCAGTGCCGATGGCAACAGCCAGCGAGTCGATACCCGTGAGTTCAACAAACTCACGCGCCTGTTGTGGGTTGGTGTAAAGCGCATCTTTACTGTCGACGACCAGGTCATCTTCCTGACCACCCAAACGCCCAAGTTCGGCCTCCACGCTAACGTCGTAGCGGTGGCAGTAGTCCGTCACTCTCTTCACCAGTGCCACATTTTCACTGAACGGATGATGAGATCCGTCGATCATTGCAGAGCGGATCCCGCTCTGTACTTTCTGCGCGATATCGTCGAAATCTTCGTGATGATCGAGGTGGATCGCCAGTGGCTGGTTGTACGTTTTGGCCAGATCGCTGGCGATGGCGACCACGTTCCCGGTTCCGGCATAGCTAAACGTACCGGGCGTACCCGCGACGATCAGGGGAGCTCGCATCTCAGAGGCCGTTTCGACGACCACCTGCAGCGTTTCGAGATTATGAATATTGAATGCCGGAACAGCGTAACCTTCATGCTGTGCCTTTATCAGCATCGCTTTCGACGAGATGATATACATCTTTCCTCCGAAACCTTTCGTTTTGTATATGCGAAAGACAATATAGGGTTTCGGAATGTTTTTTTGTGATTGGTATCTTAAAAATGAAAGAACCGAAATGAAAGGTAAGAATGCGAAAGAATCGAAAGAAAAAAAAAGCATGGCCGAAGCCATGCTATGGGAGGTTTTACAGTAAACTCACGTCACCGGTGCCGGGTTAAACACCGCCAGCTGATTGTGCAGCCCCCACTGGTCCGAGAAGGTTTTCTTCCTGCCGCTCGCCACATCCAGAATAAAGTGGAACAGCTTCCAGCCTACCTCTTCTATGCTCTCTTCCCCGGTGGCGATGGTGCCTGCATTAATGTCCATTAAGTCATACCAGCGGTTAGCCAGCTCAGTGCGGGTGGCCATTTTAATAACAGGCACCGCCATCAGGCCGTACGGCGTACCGCGTCCGGTGGTAAAGACCTGCACCGTAATACCGGAAGCCACCTGCTGGGTGCCGCAAACAAAGTCACTGGCCGGGGTTGCCGCGTAGATCAGGCCGCGTTTCGTTGGGCGCAGGCCCGGCGAGAGGACTTCTACAATGGCACTTTGACCGGATTTGGCGATAGAGCCGAGCGCTTTTTCCACCACGTTCGCCAGGCCCCCTTTTTTGTTCCCCGGAGAGGGGTTGGCGCTGCGGTCGGTTTTTCCCATATTGAGGTAGTTATCGTACCAGGCCATCTCTTCGAGCAGGCGTTTGCCCACCTCTTCGTTGATGGCACGCGGCGTGAGCAGATGAATGGCATCTCGCACTTCTGTCACTTCAGAGAACATCACCGTGGCCCCGCAGCGAACAAACAGGTCGGAGGCATAACCCACCGCCGGGTTGGCGGTCACGCCGGAAAACGCATCGCTGCCGCCACATTGTGTACCAATCACCAGCTCGGAAGCCGGGCAGGTCTCACGTTGACGCGTATTGAGTTTAGCCAGATGACGCTCTGCAACCTCAAGGATATCGTCAACCATCGAACGGAAACCAATGTGGTGTTCGTCCTGCAGACGTACAATGCTGGCCTCATCGGCCGGAATGGCTTTTACATCCTCGGTGCCCTGCAGCAGGCGCTCAGGCTGTAGCTTTTCACAACCCAGGCCTATCACCATCACTTCGCCACCAAAGTTCGGGTTCAGGGCGATATTGTGGATAGTTCGGATTGGCACCACGGCCGCAGGGGCATTGATCGCCACGCCGCAGCCGTAAAGGTGATTCAGCCCCACCACGCCATCAACGTTCGGGTACTTTGGCAGCAGATCGCGCTCGATGAGTTTCACCACATAATCCACCACGCCTGCCACACAGTGAACGCTGGTGGTAATGCCGAGCAGATTCTTGGTTCCAACGCTGCCGTCTGCGTTGCGATAGCCTTCAAAGGTGTACCCTTCCAGCGGTGGCAGCGGCTCCGGGACGCGGGTCGCCAGCGGCAGGGTGTTCAACGGTGGGGCTTCTGGCAGCTCAACCAGAGACTCATCAATCCAGCTGCCTTGCGGAATGGCACGGACGGCATAGCCAATGACTTCACCATAACGCACGATTTCACCCTGGGCCGGGATATCCACCAACGCCACTTTATGCCCCTGCGGAATATGTTCAATCAGCTCCAGGCCATCCGGGAAGCGGGTTCCGGCTTTTAAGCCATTGTCGTTCACAATAATTGCCACATTATCCGTGTCGTGAACTTTTATATAGAACGCCGTCGGCAACGCTTGTCGAGTTTCAATGTCGGCCATTGTTCAATATTCTCCAGTAAAGAATTTGATAATAAATACAGCCAATTTTCTTATGGCAAAAATAAAAACGCAGCTTGCGAAAATAGAGCATGTCAGGAGACAGAGCGTGAGAATGTGATCGCGATCGCTCCCGAACCAGTAATGGCTGATTCTGTGCATCAGCGCCCAGTGGTTTGTGCATATGCTCAAAATATTATTGAAACAGAGCGTAACACTTGAGCATTAAAACAATGTGCTGCCGGAAAGTGGCGATTATACTGAATGACGATTTTATCACGCCGAAATAGAGAATAAATATAACGCTGGTAATAAATATACTGACCAGGGCTGCGGAATTAAAAAGGTAAATACGATGAATAACGCTATCTTCCCAAATAAATTTAAAGCGGCGCTTGCGGCGCACCAGATTCAGATTGGATGCTGGTCCGCACTGGCAAACCCAATCAGCACCGAAGTGCTGGGTCTGGCGGGGTTCGACTGGCTGGTGCTTGATGGCGAGCATGCGCCGAACGATATCAGCACCTTTATTCCGCAGCTGATGGCGCTCAAAGGCAGCCAGAGCGCGCCGGTGGTCCGCGTCCCCACGAACGAGCCGGTGATCATCAAGCGCCTGCTGGATATCGGCTTCTACAACTTCCTGATCCCGTTTGTCGAAACGCAGGAGGAGGCGGCACAGGCCGTGGCGTCAACACGCTATCCGCCGGAAGGGATCCGCGGCGTCTCCGTTTCGCATCGCGCCAACATGTTTGGCACCGTACCGGACTACTTTGCGCAGTCCAACAGCAACATCACCATTCTGGTACAGATTGAGAGTCAGCAGGGTGTCGATAACGTGGATGCCATCGCCGCCACCGAGGGCGTGGACGGCATTTTCGTCGGCCCAAGCGATCTGGCGGCCGCATTTGGGCACCTGGGCAATGCGGGTCACCCGGATGTGCAGCGCGCCATTCAGCACATCTTTGCCCGCGCCAAAGCGCACGGCAAACCGTGTGGCATTCTGGCGCCGGTTGAAGCAGACGCACGCCGCTATCTGGAGTGGGGCGCGACCTTCGTTGCCGTCGGCAGCGACCTCGGCGTATTCCGTTCTGCGACGCAGAAATTAGCGGACGCTTTTAAAAAATAACCATCTTGAGGAAAACAGATTATGACGCTGAAAGTGGGTTTTATTGGCCTCGGCATTATGGGCAAACCAATGAGTAAAAACCTCATCAAAGCAGGATACTCCCTGGTGGTTTCAGACCATAATTCGCAGGCCGTGGCCGAAGTGATGGCGGCTGGCGCAGAAACCGCCACCACAGCCAAAGCCATTGCCGAGCAGTGCGATGTCATTATCACCATGCTGCCAAACTCTCCCCATGTAAAAGAGGTCGCGCTGGGTGAGAACGGCATTATCGACGGCGCGAAGCCGGGCCTGGTATTGATTGACATGAGCTCCATCGCACCGCTGGCCAGCCGGGAAATCAGCGAGGCGCTGAAAGCGAAAGGCGTCGAGATGCTCGATGCCCCGGTGAGCGGCGGTGAACCGAAAGCCATCGACGGCACGTTGTCGGTCATGGTCGGCGGCGATAAGGCGATTTTCGACAAATACTACGATCTGATGAAAGCGATGGCCGGTTCCGTGGTGCACACCGGGGAGATTGGCGCGGGTAACGTAACCAAGCTGGCAAACCAGGTGATTGTGGCGCTGAATATTGCCGCCATGTCGGAGGCGCTCACTCTGGCCACCAAAGCGGGCGTCAACCCGGACCTGGTTTACCAGGCGATCCGCGGTGGGCTGGCGGGTAGCACGGTGCTGGACGCTAAAGCGCCGATGGTGATGGATCGTAACTTCAAACCCGGTTTCCGTATCGACCTGCACATTAAAGATCTGGCTAACGCGCTGGACACTTCACACGGCGTAGGGGCCCAACTGCCGCTGACCGCCGCCGTCATGGAGATGATGCAGGCGCTACGTGCTGATGGCCTGGGCACCGCTGACCACAGTGCCATTGCGTGCTACTACGAAAAACTGGCGAAGGTGGAAGTCTCCCGTTAATTTCTGCTTCCCTACAACCAAGGGTGACAGCGGCGTGCAAACCCACTATACTGCGCGCCGAAGCTGACCAGACAGTCGCCGCTTCGTCGTCGTCCACCTTCGGGTGGAGACGGGCGGAGGGGAGGAAAGTCCGGGCTCCATAGGGCAGGGTGCCAGGTAACGCCTGGGGGGGAAACCCACGACCAGTGCAACAGAGAGCAAACCGCCGATGGCCCACGCAAGTGGGATCAGGTAAGGGTGAAAGGGTGCGGTAAGAGCGCACCGCGCGGCTGGTAACAGTCCGTGGCACGGTAAACTCCACCCGGAGCAAGGCCAAATAGGGGTTCACATGGTACGGCCCGTACTGAACCCGGGTAGGCTGCTTGAGCCAGTGAGCGATTGCTGGCCTAGATGAATGACTGTCCACGACAGAACCCGGCTTATCGGTCAGCTTCAACTCATTCCAAAACAATACGTTGGTGTATCTCAGGCGCTCAGAAGCAGAAATGAGATACATAATGGGATACACCAACGGTTGCACCATCCCCCATACACTCCGCCGCAACGACATTTACTATGTCTACTTTCGCTTTACTGAACGTCAGTTTTTTCGTTGTTCTTTGGGGACTGATAGCCCTCGCCGCTGCCGGTTTATCATTTCTCGCCTTAGCCCGTACATATCGCTCTTCAGACTTGGTAGGATAGGGCGCGGACAACTTCTCAAGATAATAAAAACGATGAAAAAACTAACGGCGCAGGACATTGATTTATTCGTAGCGGGTATGAACGCCGAGATCTTGCAGTATGTGGAAGATATTCCCGGCGAAGCACGTGCAGAACGATTAAACAATGAAGAACCTACGCCGATAGAGTTCAGAGAAGCGTGTTCCTCCTTCTTCCAGGAACATTTTCAGGATGCACTTTTCAGCGGTGATGAGTCAGGAGCGGAAAACTACTTTAGACGGGCGCTGTCATCGGAAAGTGACATCCAAGGGATGGAAAAAGAAATCGCGTCCGCCGCTGCAAATTACGCCGTGCTTTTGCATCAGTCCCAAGAAGCTCACTCTGCATTTTTACGAAAAGATCTTACTCGTTACTCACAGATTGTATCGAACATAAAACAAAATGCTCCTTTACCCAGATCCGTACAGATTGCCGTTTCTGAAAGTGTCAGTCAGAGCACATTAACATTAGCTGAGGCCTGGAAAGGGTTTCTTGAGTTTAAGTCAGACTGGGAACCTAAGATTCGACAGGGCAATGAAAAATATTTTGAAGTGATTGAGGCCGTTCTTGGTGCTGAAACTCAGGTTACGGCTATCACCCGGCGTGATATTAAAAATTTGATTGAGGTGGTGGCGGGGCTTCCTAAACAAAATAAGAAACCATACAACCGGATGACAACTCCACAGCTCCTAGACTTGGATGATATTCCTGAAGAAGACTTGGTTTCATCCAAAACAGTCACCGATTATCTGAAGCTATGCCAAGGATTTTTCTCTGCCTACCTGATTGGCGAAATGGATGTACTGCAAACATCTCCGACGAACAACATTAAGTACAAGGCCAAAAGCAAAAGCTATGGCAAATATAGCCTCACCGAAATGCGTAAGCTGGTGGCCCATTTCAAAACGCTATCAGGTTGGAAAAAGTGGATACCTCTTCTCCTTGCTTATACAGGTGCACGCCGGGCAGAGATCGCTAAATTAAAACGGTCAGATGTTCGGCTGGATGATGATTGCCAACGCTACTACATCATGATTGATGAGACCAAGACCGAAGCAGGGACGAGACAAGTACCGTTATCCCTTCGCCTGATTGATCTTGGATTCCTGGACTACGTAGCGGGTTTTTCTGCTGGTGATTCTATTTTCCCTGATCTCACAAACCACAATCAGATCACCCGGTTATTCCACGAGGTTCGTGAGGCTCTTGAAATTCCTTACCTCACTGATTACGGCGAGCGGCGCATAGCACATAGCCTGCGCCACACTTTTATAACTGAAGTTCAAAAGAGGAACTTGCCATTGCTGGTGCAACAGACTGTCGGTCATGAACATAACGATATAGGAGAGACCAAAACTTATACAGGTAAGTTCACAGTGTCGGATCTCCTGCCAGTAGTTGACTGCGTTGATTGGTGATAATAATTCTCATTACCGTTGATTTTTTGGGCTGATTATGATAAAATAACCTCTATGATGAATGACTTACAGAGAGGACATTTTGTGCATCGCCTTAACACCACCAGCTTTTTATCCGCCATCGGCTGATGAACGTAAAAAGCTGGTCAGTATCCTGAAGACATCCGGGCTAACGCTGACAACTTCAAGAATCCAACTGCTTCACCATCTGACACAAAGCCATATCCCGTTTACCGCCTTCGACCTGTCAAAGTTGGTACACCTTCCACTTTCAACAGTGCATCGAAATCTTTCGATGTTCGCTGATTTTGGGCTGGTTGATTTTATCGTTGACCGTTCAAGTGTCTGCCGCTGGTATCTTCTGACCGCAGGCCGTCCGAACTTCTGCCCGACCTGCAACCAGGCTTTCAACACCGCTTACTGATACCACCAAATGACCGCATAACGCGGCTGAGACTGGCGCATACCACACGCGCCAGCGATCTCTTATACCCAATTTTCACCGATTACGGAGGCCACTTATGGCAACTAAAAAGAACGCCCAGAATGCAATATCCCCAGAACTACAATCCTTTATTGATGAGATTGCAGCCAGATACCAACCTGACCCCGAAGCACTGCATCGCCGTATTGAAAACGCAGAAGCCCGCTATAACCGATATCAGAGCTTTACTGATATCCCTGCGCGACTGGTGGATAAATTCCAAAGTCTGATCCTTGAAGGCTGGCGGTTTCATCTTGCTGGTCCAGCTTCAGTTATTGCCAACCCATCGATGATCTCCGTTACTCTGCAAAAACCAGCCTCATTGATTGAGCAGGAACTTGAAGCACTACGCGTTAAAACCTCAGAGGAGTACCACAATGAGCTGATCGACGCTATGGAATTGGAGATCGACACATTGATTGCTGAAGCGGCTGAAGATGCCAGACGGCAGGCGGAGGAACAGGCAATAGCCAATCAATCCGCGATGCGTGGTCAACTTCGCAACTTGCTGAAACAGGGGGTTGTATGACAGCACAGAGCCGCGAATGCCCCGAGAGAACCATTGATCCTGATGCTTTGGCCCGTGCTATAGCCGCCGCGCGTAGACTCAAGGAAGAGGATCCAGAGCGTTATAAATCAATCCCCATTGAACAGAGAAAACAATGATGAAAATCTATGACATAACAGTAACTGGACCTACTGCCGACTGGCTGACCTCCGCGCGTGGAGATATGCCATTACCTGTATTCATCCGTAAGCTGCTGACTATCATTGCCAGCCAGCCCGAGAAATACATTGACCTGACCAATACAATTAACGACTCAGTGGAGTGTAAATGCCAAACCCGAACAACGAAAAAATAATTGATAATGCCGCCTCCAATGATGCCGACGGGATTTATATTGATGAAAAAAATGTGCACGAACGGCTGGCGCACCAGTTTGCGGAATACCTGATCAAACAGGGTTACTTCTATCTGGCCCGTAGTAATGGTGCTGATCTTTACAGCACGCTGACAGGTAAGTTTCACGCTTTCCATGCGGAGACCAATCTTTATCAGCAATGGTTATCGAAACAGTCAGAGGGCAGGAACAGCGGCAACAACCCTCTATTACTGAGTGTCCTACGTCAGCGGATTCAATATGCGTCGGCGCGTGAGTTTATCCCCGGAGGCGATCGCCCTCTGGTGCACGAGGCGGACGGCGTACCCGTACTGAATACCTGGAGGCCATACGAACCACAGACAACCGCCACAGCCGGTACAGATTTGTCACTCTGGGTAGAGTATCTGGAACGCCTCTTCCCTGTAACTCAGGAGCGCCATACTGTTTGCCAGTGGCTGGCGCATATGTTCCAGCGACCAGAAGAAAAACCAAGCTGGCATCTGATGTTGACAAGCGACACCGGAACCGGGAAAGGTTTCCTGTTTAATCAAATTTTATACCCATTGCTGAACAAGCAGGCGTCACTGCTTAACTCCTATGAAAAGCTGACCGGGAAGTTTAGCTCTGTGCTTTCGTCCTCCCTGCTGGTCTTCCTGGATGACTGCCAGTCAATGTCGAAAACATTGCAAACACAGCTTAAGTCGCTGCTGACCGAACGGCGGCAACAGGTTGAAGAGAAATACGCTCAGGCACGGATGGTTGATACTTGCACCCGCTTTATTCTTGCCAGCAACGAAAAGCGCCCCCTAAAACTGGATGCTAACGAGCGGCGTTGGTATGCAGTAAGCTACCTTGAGCACCAACAGGATCGTGAAGATACCACGCAATTTATTGACCGCCTGGATAAATGGTTGCAGGAGGAAGGGAATCTTGACGCGCTTTACTTCTGGTTTCAGCAATATGATCTGGCTGGCTTTAACCCGAACCGCTGCGAACATACGGCGACGTTAACCCGTATGATTGAGCAGTCCCGATCGATGCTGGATATTGAGTTGACCGACTGGCTGGAATCCAACAAAGTTTTCAAAATGGATATGCTGAAAAGCGTATTCCATGAAAGCACTGATAAGGTTAAGCGCAAGCTGGAAGAACTGGGCTACCGACAGGCACCGCTCTACACCAATGGTCAGAACGTAGACCGTTCACGCTACTGGTTCCCTCGGGACTGGAAACCAAAACAGGCGGCTCAGTGGGTTGAGGAAAGAAAAGTCGATGGTGGTATCAAACCAACGGTATCTGTCTAATCGGGGCTAACAGCCCCTTTTTGATTATTCTTAGCTCAATAATCCCAATGTTGCGTATTAAAGCCCAAGATAATCCCAAGATTAATTTATTAATTATTCAATAATAACATGTGGTTATAATATTAATCCCTTAAATCCCAATAATCCCATCAACCTTTTATATATAACGTAGTTACTGTGACGCACGTCAGTAAGGCACGGCGGCAAGGCGTAGCCGCATGTGCAGATCCTGAAGCGGAACACCGCTTTCTACTGCTGGTGGCACGTTTACTTAACATGGTCACCTTTCACCACCAGCGCTCATACGCACATAAAAATCTAAGCTGGCGTTCTCACTGATGACCCATCCCAGACAGCGGTATATGGCGCTCTGATACGACTGCCCCGACTGGAATTTCTCAGTTTAAATCCTCATATAATGGGCAAAATAAAGCCCCGCACATACGCGAGGCTCTGCATTTACAGTATGAAATGTAGCGGGTGTCGCCTACTCATCATCTTCATAGTCCAATTCAAGAGTGTTACCGAATTTTGGGGCGGCCCGATCGAGTAATTTTTCAAACTCTTGACGGTTTTTCGAAATATCCATCAAAAGCATGAGTTTCTTAAGGTGTTCTTTCAATTCAGGTAAACCATGATCTTCAGTCAAATGGCTATGATGCTTTCTCTTCCTACCAGAACCGCTCTCATTGCGTGGATTAATTTCTTTAAGCGTTGGTAAAACACCCGGAGCCAATCGAGCATAGACATAATCGTTAACCCAGTGGCCAATGAAGGCTGGTCTTTTGATGGCTAGATAACTGTCATAACCACGCATTTTTACTAATTTCTGCCAGAATTCATCAGGGAATGTTTTTGACCAAGCTCGAGCTTGAGGGTTGAGAAACTTGTCCAAAATTCGCTGTAAAGCATCTTTTTCTCGGACTTCCTGATAACCAGTGGCTTCATCAACCAGCGCAGCAATACCAACACGGGCAAAAGCTCGAACCAGAATTTCAGCATGGTCTCCATATCTCATTTCCTGCTCGGTTTTTAAACGTCCACCATTCCTTGCATCTAATATTGCATCACAGATATCAGCAAGAATTTCAGCTCGATAACCATGAACAGCGACAGGTGTCTTACCATGAATTTCAAGAGGGGTTTTAATTGCACGAATCAGCGAATTGTTCATGTAAGGACGCAATGTAGTATGCTCGGCTATCCTCAACATGCCCACACCACGGCCTTTCATACCAATGGCAGCAGTCATGCTGCGTCCAGAGATAAATCGTTCACCATCCTCAGTAACGTAACAATTTAATGTCAGGTTCCCTATATGAAGTTTGCCACTGTAACTGGCTTTTTTACGCTCTAAAGGGTTATCACTGGATGAATCGATATCGTTTTTATCCATTTTTTGTTGTCCATTGGTTGCGAAATTCAAAGCAATTATCATCACTTAATGGACAAAAGTAAAGGTGGGGAAATTTAAAAATTACTAAGAGTGTTAGGAGCAATTGATTCGGTGGGAGAGTTCAGCTCCTTTTTGATACGGAAGAATGTGGCACGCCCGCATCCTACCAGCTTGTAAATCTCTTCATTGGAGTATGTCCCCTTAGCCAGATACTCAGCAACCCGCTTACGGATCTCATCATCTTTCTGTCGCCCCTTGAACACACCTTTAGCCTTCGCGATCTTGATGCCTTCATTCTGGCGCTGACGAATAAAAGATCGCTCCAGCTCACCAACGGCTCCCAGCATAGTGATCATAAATTTGCTGGTGGGTGAGTCATCAAATACCATGTGATTATCAATAAACTCAACTCTCACACCGTTTGTGGTCAGTTCCTCCAGAATTTCCAGCAGATCGCGGGTATTACGCGCTAAACGGTCAACGCTTTTAACTCGAACCGTGTCGCCAGAGCGAACTTTACTCATTAGCTCTTTCAGGGCTGGCCTGTCTGCATCCTTACCGCTAGCTTTATCAATCAAAATCTCGTCAGCCTTCGTTGCCAGCACTTCAACTTGACGCGCTTCATTCTGATCTTTACTACTTACCCGTACATACCCGAAAGTTTTCATGTTTACCTCGAAGTCTCATTTTAATGACCATAACGATACAGTATCAAATGAGTTAAAACAATATTGTTTTGATACTCATTTTGAACGTCTGGGGTATGTATCAATAGTGTCTACTCAAACGAGACCGCAACAACCTCCACCGATATTTGGTAAAGAATCAGCGTGACTCTTGCGAGCGGAGGAAATCCGTTAGGCCGTGCTGCACATGCACCGTTGATATTTTTCTTCTGAGTACAATTTGAGGACAGGGGACTTCTGAAATCTTCGCGGCGGGGGATTGGGTAAGTTGCCGGGAATTCTACCCGGCAGACAGTATGACGTACTAATTGTATTAGCTCAGACTTGATCTGACGCTTTTCACTGGAAGCACACAATTAAATCTGACAGTCTGCTTTGAGCGAGGAGCCGACGTTGTTGTTACGATCATGCTGTAACAATCGGTCATTATTTAGCGATCAGAAGAGGTTGCGGTTGATGTGTCCAGAGAGAGTGACAATTCTGCTTTTGCCCCTGCGATTTTCTGGAACGATGCCAAATCACCTTGCCCCAGACTGGCCTACTAAGTGGAAAGTTCTAGCTCCTTTGCTGATCAGGATAGGGAATCAAATTTCTCAACTCTGCCTTGAAATTAAGATCTTATGACCTGATATGATTTGTAGCGATTGCACATCGCAGTCGTCCTCTGGAGAAAATAAAAATGACAGACTTCTACATTTCAGCAATCCGTATGGATAGTAAAGGGCAGCATATCGAGTGGGTAAAAACCCATAAAAATATTGATAATAAATCACTTGATCGTGAAGGTTCTGTGAACTCAAGAAAGTTTGTTAGTGAGTTGATCAGTTCCGGTAAAATTACCTTTAGAACCGTAACTTGGAACCAATCCACTAAGAAATGGGATATCGGCGCTGTCGTTGAAGTTATGGACTGAATCGCCACGGATAATCTAGACACTTCCGAGCCGTTGATAATACTGGTTTTCATATTCTGTCGGTGACATCTGTTCGCTAGAACCATGCCGACGCTTACTGTTATAAAACATTTCGATGTAATCA